>JAUZPJ010000172.1 GCA_030706025.1 Bacillota bacterium
AGGCTATTCAATACATCAGGGAAAAAGAAAATATCAATTATGTTATCGCAGCTGGAGATTCGTTATTGGATTTGGAAATGCTGAAAGCCTCGGAATTGGCCATAGCCCCAGCGCATGGTGAATTATATTCGCTCTCTAAACAGAGTTTTTCTGGCTTAGAGACCATAAAATTTACTCAAAGAAGCGGAATAGAAGCAGCAGAGGAAATCTTAGATCTTGTACAAGGTCGCGTTTCGAGAAACTTTGATAATGTGAAAGTTATATGAACACATCGAATTAGTATTAACCGAGTGCTTTCTTGTGATAATATAAAGATGATAGATAATATAGATGGAAAATTCATTCACGATAGTTTTATGTTGAAGGTTCATTTTTAAAGGGGGATTTGGTTTGGGTACGATTAATTTGCAAAAGGGACAAAAAATTGACTTAACTAAAGGAAATCCTGGTTTGGCCAAAATCTTAGTAGGTTTAGGATGGGATGAAGTATCAAAGCCAAAATCAGGTGGCTTTTTGGGTGGCCTTTTTGGAGGGGGAACACCTGCAGCAATCGATTGTGATGCTTCGGCAATTTTACTCGACACGAATGGTAAACTGTCCTCGAAAGATCGTCTTGTTTACTATGGAAACCTTCAAAGCGGAGACCAAAGTGTCAAACATAGCGGGGATAACCTCACAGGTGCAGGGGATGGGGACGATGAGCAAATTAATGTGGATTTAAGCCGAGTCCCGAGTGCGGTCCAAAAAATCGTATTTGTGGTCAATATTTATGATTGTGCTAAACGCAAACAGGACTTCGGGCTTATCGCTAATGCCTTTATTCGCGTTGCTAATGCGAATAATGGGCAGGAACTATGTCGGTTCAATTTGACCGAGAATTATGCAGGAAGGACAAGCTTGGTGGTTGCTGAGGTTTATCGTCATAATAATGAGTGGAAATTTGCAGCGATTGGTGAAGGAACTAATGACGCGTCGTTGAGTGAACTCATTCGTCGTTTTCAATAATTTAGGCTGAGAGGGGAATATACAATGGCAATTAATTTACAAAAAGGGCAAAAAGTAGATTTAACTAAAACCAATCCAGGTCTGACAAAGATTGTTGTCGGCCTAGGGTGGGATGTCAACAAGTATGACGGAGGAAAAGACTTCGATTTGGATGCTTCAGCGTTTATGTTAAATTCTGAAGGTAAGGTTACTGCAGATACTAATTTCATTTTCTACAATAATCCGCAGAGTCCAGAGGGGTCAGTTTTTTATACTGGTGATAATCGTTCAGGAGCTGGGGATGGGGATGATGAACAAATTAAGGTGGATTTAGGGATCGTTCCCAGCGGCATTTCCAAGATTTCCTTCGGGATCACAATTCACGAAGCTCAAGAACGCAACCAAAACTTTGGACAAGTATCTAATGCCTATGTACGCGTTCTTAACGAAGCTACGGGTGAAGAAATTATCCGTTACGATCTTGGCGAGGACTTCTCCATTGAGACTGCCATTGTTGTTGGTGAGCTGTATCGTAACAATGCAGAGTGGAAGTTTAACGCCATTGGTAGCGGCTACCAGAATGGACTAGCTGGATTATGTAAAGATTTTGGGTTGGATGTTTAGCAGTGATCCCGATCAACCGTTAAATTCGAAAGTGAGGCGTTTATTATGGTGATCAGTCTTCAGAAAGGACAAAAGATCGACTTAACAAAGGGCAATCCTAGTCTTAAAAATATCATTGTCGGCTTAGGTTGGGATACGAATAAGTATTCCGGCGGTTCGGATTTTGACCTAGATGCTTCAGCATTTTTGCTCGATAAAAATGGTAAAGCCGGTGGGATCGAGGATTTCATCTACTATAATAATCTGGTTGGCGGTAACGGCTCGGTAAACCATACGGGGGATAACCTCACGGGAGCTGGCGAGGGCGATGACGAACAAATTAAAGTAGACTTAAACCTGATACCAGCCCATGTTGATAAAATTGCGATTACTGTCACAATTCATGAAGCGATTTCTAGAGGACAAAACTTTGGACAAGTCTCCAATGCCTTTGTCCGCATTGTCAACGAAACAAACGATCAAGAAGTCCTGAGATATGATTTAGGTGAAGATTTTTCAGTTGAAACGGCACTTGTGGTTTGCGAACTATACCGTCACCAAGGAGAATGGAAGTTCAATGCAGTGGGGAGCGGTTTCTCAGGTGGTTTGGCGGCTCTTTGTATGAACTTTGGGTTAGAAGTAGGCTAAAACTACCAATAATTCTGTTGATAAGGCGTTTCTATAATGGGAACGCTTTTTTTATGTCCAAATATATTAGAATACTGGAAATTTATACGTTAAATCTCAAATGATAGGGAAAAGGGGACGAAATACCCAGAAAGATGTCGATCGTTTCTTTATTTAGCGTAATACAGCCCCCCGGTTGTTTGATATTTAGGGTACGATTGCTTATGATTTAATTGTGTCTTAATTAAAAAAGTTAATTGTGGGGGTAATCACGAATGAATAATAGAAGGAGCCATTCCGTTCGTCAGTTATTAATGGGCTTAAGTATGGTATTGGCTGGAATGGGATTCATATGGGGAATTGTAATGATTCTGGGTGGAGATTGGTATAAAACAGGATTAAAATTCTATGCGGGGGAAGGAGCAGGTCTCACCCTCTCTTGGAAGGTTGACGGGCTGACGATGTTCTTTCTTTTTATTTTGCTCTTAGGCCAGTTCTTTTCTTCTCTCTACGGTATGGGGTATCTCAAGGAATATGAAGAAAAGAACAAGTCGCTTTGGCCCTTCTTTGTCACTTGGTTTTTGTTTCTCGGCAGCATGTTTGGCGTACTGCTAGCGGACGATGGCTTTTCTTTTTTATTGAGTTGGGAAATGATGTCCGTATTTTCCTTTTTCCTCGTATTATATGAGCATGAAGACCCGCAAAATCGTAAGTCTGCTTACATATACCTTGTAATGACTCATGTGGCAACGGTTTTTTTAACCGCTGCAACGATGTTTTTATATGTAAAGACAGGAAGTCTAGCATTTGAAGAATGGGCTAAAGCGGCTCCCGGACTGACAATCTTCCAACATAATTTGCTTTTTCTAGCTTTCTTTATCGGATTAGGTACGAAAGCGGGTTTTGTTCCGTTTCATATTTGGCTCCCTTATGCGCACTCGGCAGCGCCAAGTCCAGTATCCTCTCTTATGTCAGGGGTCATGGTAAAAGTTGCACTTTATCTCTTTATAAGATTAGTTTGGCTAACGTTGGGACCTGGACCGGTTTGGTGGGGATGGTTATTTTTGCTGGTCGGAGCTATTTCTGCCCTCGTTGGGATACTTTCTGCTTCTGTTCAGTCGGATCTCAAGAAATTGCTTGCATATTCCACCATAGAAAATGTGGGCATCCTTGGTTTGGCTATAGGAAGCGCCTTCCTAGCAAGATCTTGGCAAAATACGTTAGCAATGGAGTTGGCGCTCGTTGCTTTCTTTTGGCATACCTTGCAGCACATGCTTTTCAAATCACTGTTATTTATGGGAGCAGGAAATATAATTCAGGCCACACATACGCGAAATCTTGAGCGCTTAGGCGGATTGCTCAAACGAATGCCTAAGACGGGTTTAGCTGCTTTGATCGGCATGATAGGAATTACCGCTCTGCCTCCAATGGGTGGATTCTGGGGAGAATTAGTTCTTTTTCAATCTCTTTGGGTTAACACGTTGAATTTAACGAGTGGCTGGGGCAAGGTGAGCTTACCCTTCTTCATTGGCGTAATAGCATTGGTCGGGGGGCTATCAATAGCCACCTTTGTCAAGTGGTTTGGTATTGCCTTTCTTGGACAAGCCCGCTCCCCAATGGCGCAAAGTGCTAAGGAGGCACATGTTGTTCAATATATTGCGCCATTCCTAGTTGCCGGGTTAGCAGTATTGAGTGTACTGTGGCCATCAGCTTTGCTGGCCATGATCAATGTGCCACTTTCAGCTATAAGAACTGGAGAGACCGTCACGACAGTTTCGACCATTGGAAAGCCCCTTATCACGGCATCAGTTTACCTAATAGTTATTTGCTTACTTACGCTTATTATTGTGATGTTAAGTAAAAGTGGGGCGCGTAGAGTTACAGCAACTTGGAATTGCGGTGCCCCACTGACGCCAAGTATGCAATATACGGCTACAGGTTTAACAAAACCCGTTCGTATTTTATTCTCCAAAGTATTAGGTTCGCAACGGCAGGTAGAACGAGATATCGCGGGGAAGGGTTATAGTTTGCGTTCACTCAGTTATCAAGGAAGAATTAAAGAGTTCTTTGAGGACCTCCTCTATCGTCCTATAATTCGCTGGGTACTTTGGTTAGCATATCAAATCCGAAAACTACAAGAGGGCAGTATTCATCTTTATCTGGGCTATCTATTAATTACAGTGATCGTCGTCTTGTTTTTAGAACGTTAGGAGGAGAAAGGATGGACGAATTAGTCAACATATTAACCCGTCTGCTAATGGGACTTGGACATATGGCCATAATTATTGTTGTTGCTCCGCTTCTTCAAGGATTCATTAAAAAGAGCAAAGCATTCTGGCAAATGCGACAAGGACCCTCGATTTTTCAACCGTACCGAGACTTATATAAAATGATGAAAAAGGAGGAACTGATCTCGGAACATGCCTCTTGGATCTTCTTATTAACACCGCGGATTGCGCTAGCGAGTACATTAATGGCAGGACTCGTTATCCCGAATGCTTGGGGTTGGGCGCCTTTAAGCGGATGGGGGGACCTTTTTATATTTGGGGCAAGTCTTGGTTTGGTGCGTTTATTTTTGACACTTTCGGGGTTAGAAGGAGCAGGAACGTTCGGGGGGATGGGCTCAAGTAGGGAACTTTTTTTAGGACTCTTAACAGAACCGGCTATGCTTTTGGGACTCATTGTTTTAGCGTTAATAACCGAGACATCCTCCATACAAGGAATTACGACCAATTTGACAAGTGTATCCCCGATTTTCATTCCCCGTTTATTAGCCTTATTAACGTTAGGATTGGTCAGTATTGCCGAGATGGGGCGTATTCCAATTGACAATCCAGATACGCATTTGGAATTAACAATGATTCATGAAGGGATGTTATTGGAGTATTCGGGGCCTTCACTTGCTTTATTGAGTTTTGCCGAACAACTTAAACAGCTTTTATTGCTTATCTTACTGGCTCAAATCGTATGGCCTAGTGGGTTGGTCCTATGGAGTAATGGTTTGGTTGGATTTTTAGGGGCTTTAGGTTTCGTATGTTTAAAGTTAGCGGTGCTTGGATTCTTTTTTGCCACAGTGGAGAGTCTCTTCGTTAAGAGACGATTGTTCCTGGTTCCGAATTATTTAGCGACTAGCACTGCCACTGCCATGTTGGCCTTAGTTTCACTTTGGATAATAAGGGGGCAAATTTAGGTGTCAGGCATTTCTGAGAATGGACTTAATTTGATACTGTTTGTGCTCTTGATCAGCGGTCTGGGCATTGTCTACAGTACTCGAGTACAAAATGCTTTAAATTGGTGGACTTTACAAACGGTCACAGTTTCGATTCTTATTTTAGCTCAAGGAGTTTATGAATATGAGTTGGAGGTCATTACTGTTGGAGTGTTGTTATTGATCGGTAAGGCAGGAATCATCCCCATACTCTTACGAAGGGTTTTGAAGGAATCGAAGACTGAGTGGGTTGGTGAAATTTACTTAAAGCGTGCTTTCTCGTTAATTATTGCGGGAGCTTTAACAATAATGGCTTACGAAGTGACAAAACCTTTTATGGCTCTTCCCCAGTCCGGCTTTCGTAATGGCTTAGCCGTTGCGATAGCGCTGATTTTCTTTGGTCTTCTGCTTATGATGATCCGTAAGGTCGCTATAGTGCAAGTATTGGGAATTTTACTTATAGATAATGGAATATTTCTCGCAGGATTTTTTCTAACCCAAGGTATGCCTTTGTTAGTGGAAATGGGTAGTATGTTCGATATCCTAGTTGGGATTGTCATCATCGTGATTCTAACTAAACATATGCTGGAGAATTATGATTCG
>JAUZPJ010000173.1 GCA_030706025.1 Bacillota bacterium
ATATAGACTTGGATTTACAACCAAATCGGGAAGAGTTCATTTGGGTGACGACTTATTGATTCTAAAGCGTGAACGGATCTATGGGGGCATGCCTAAAGCCTCTTTTGAAAGACTTTTCCCTTAATAATTCATTACTAGTTGATTTTTAAAAATAGCAAAGGTTATCAGTATTTCTTGTGATAAATAATAACAAAGAGGAAGTATATAACTGGCATAAAAATTAAGGTAAAAATACTGAATTGTTTAAATGACACGTTTATAACATTACTGATTATAACCGAACAAAAAACGTACCAGTAAGAAATCCAGAATGCAGTATATCCTGCCTTTGTATTTATAAAGACATTCCTTTCTTCATTTTCCAACTCAATATTCTTTCTCATCTCAGGGATAATTTTTGCACGCTTATAGACTAGTAATAAACCAATTCCCGTCGGCGTGAATCCGCACGCCACCCCAACCATAATAGACCTGGCGAACTGAAAAACAAATCCCAAAATACCTGCCAATATCCCTATAACGATGAAAGCAATAGAATAAGCTATGTCCTTCTTCATATTGAATCATCCTCCTCAAAAATAAATACTTCTTCAATCTTCAGGTTAAAAACTTTGGATATGTTATACGCAAGATAAATCGATGGATTATACTTACCATTTTCCAGTGAAATAACGGTTTGTCTGGATACGCTAACTTTGTCAGCCAAATCCTGTTGAGTAAAACCAAATTGCTCGCGTAAGAACCTAATCCGATTTTTCAATTCTAACTCCTCCCAAAAACATGTAAAGGTTGCTTTACACAGACTATTATATTTCATAACTAATGTCTTGTAAAGCTAGCTTTACATAAGAGAGTATAGTAATTGCATTGGACAGTTTCTTTGAACTGATATATCAGTATGATATAATCGCGTAAAAGAAAAGAGCGTCAGCCGTTTTCACAAGCTAAATAATAAGTTGCGGCAATATATTTGAAAGGAGATTGATCTATGAGCGACGATTCTAAGTTTAAAGTCCTTCTCTACTCCGACGGGTCTCACCAGGCTTTTTCAGCAGCCGTATATACCGCTACTTTACTTAAAAACATTCCCAATATGCACTTAACGATTCTGCAGCTGGACGAGTGTGAAGGGATATCTCCTAAGGAACAGAGACCCAGATATAAACGATATTATTGGGGGAATTCCAATGGCACACAGTACAGTTGGATAGATACATGGCCGACCAGACCAACTTCCGACTGGATGAAGAGTGTCTTTTCCGAAGCAGATCTCGGAACAAGAAGGTTATATGACCAGATTTTAAGAAAAACAAATGAGATCTTTACAAAACCGGGTCTCAATATTCATACTCAGGAAATCTGTACGAATAACAGTGTATTAGAGAGCCCGGAGATTTCTGAAACGGTGGACATGATTTTGGAATATGCCGAAGAAAACTCATTCGATTTAATTATCTTGGGTACCCAGGGACTTTCAGGTTTCCGAGGGCTAATCAACGGCAGTTTAGCTCATACTATGTTACATCAATCTAAAATTCCGGTGCTGTTAATCAAGAAACTCCCGCAGGAATTCATTGATAACTATCTTTCAGAACAGAACTACGACAAGAATTCGCAGCTTAAGATTCTTAATTACGCTGATGGTTCTCAACACTCATTTTCCGCAGCAGTATATGCAACTTGCTTACTGGAGCGCTTACCGAATGTCCAAATGACAGTTGTTCAGGTAGAAGAAGACAATCGAAGTTCCTCGACGAATGAAAATAATTGGAGAGAAAACTGGCCTGTAAGTTCAAACACTGACTGGATGAAGAAGATTTTAGATGGATCAAATCCAGCTGCTTCCGAACAATATGAGACTATAATTACAAAAATCAATAAAATAATTACGAAAAACGAAACGCGGATTCACCATGATATCCTATACAGTAATCCTACGATCTCAGACACGGTAGATTCATTAAGCAAGTATGCTTCTGATAAATCGTTTGATATGGTGATTATGGGGACCCGGGGATTAACAACCTTGCAAGGATTAATAAGCGGTAGTCTGGCTCACAATATGCTCTCCAAATCAACAATACCGGTCTTAATGATTAAGAAACTCCCGCAAGAATTCATTGACAATTACTGCGGCTAATAGGAGGAGTGTATCATGAAGAACGTTATCATGTTCACCACACAAACCTGACCACATTGTTTTACAGCGAAGAAGTTTCTTTCGCAACATAAAATTCATTTTGTAGAAAAGGATATCAACCGTGATGAGCAAGCCCGCGCAGAGTTAATTCGCAGAAACGTCAGCGGAGTTCCCTCTTTTCTGATTGGTGATGAAATGGTTGTTGGTTTTGATCAGGCCCGGATTCTACAGCTCGTCGATCATCGGATCACAGAATGCGAGAAATGCCATGCCAAGATGCGGGTGCCTATAAATAAAGGAACACTCCAGGTGACTTGTCCGAAATGTTCGTATCGCTTTAATATTACGCCAGAAAACTTAAATCACTAAGCACAAAACCCGCTCAATGCGGGTTTTTTCGTGACACTATGGCCCATCTTTTTCCGTATTTTACCGCTAAATAAACTATTTTTATCCGAATATGTACACCCATTTGATCTAATCGATTTCACTGTAGCTACCTAAGAACACGAATTGTTCAAGACTACTTTGCAACTCGCACAGTAAATTAACGGTTTCTTTAAGATAGATTGAAGCCTCAAAATCAAAGTAAAACATAAATTCAAAATCTCTCCCAACGATTGGTCGACTCTCAAGCTTGGTCAAATTGAACCCTAGGGATGCAAATTTTGCAATCACAGTATAAAGCGAGCCTGGTTTATGGGGAATAGATAGCATAAGGCTGATTTTATTAGCTCCTGGGAAGATTTTCATTCTTTTTGAAATACAGATAAAACGAGTATAATTATTGTCTCGATTTTGGATGTTATTCGATAGGATATTAAGATTATAAATCTCAGCACAATGTCTTGAGGATATCGCTGCAAGATCGGAGCGGCCGGTCTTGGCAACGTAGTTCGCTGCGGCTGCCGTATTGCTAAACACGGTGACCTTGATTTGCGGATGAGCTTTCAAAAATTCGCTGCATTGATTAATGGCTTGTTCATGAGAAACAATTTCTTTAATATTGTTAAAATCGACACCTTTATTCGCGAGCAACGTGTGGTTTATTCCCAGTTTTACGCTCCGTACGATATGGAACTTATGCTTCTTCATCAAGTCATAAACGGCGACAACAGTCCCAGCCAAGCTGTTTTCAACAGGTAGGACGCCGAACTCACAGAGTCCCTTTTCAACCGCTTGGAACACATCATCAAAACTATTGAAAAATATCAGGTTGGGTAATGAAAAGAGTTTTTCGCTGGCCTGCTGGGAATATGAACCTTCTGTACCCTGACAAGCTACTGTTGCTTTCGACGGAAACGGTGTTTTTAGATCGAGGGTCGCAGCTTCAATTTCCTTAGCAAGCAGCGAGTCGTGGGAAAAAAGTTGACCTTGATGGCTTCTACTCAAGTCAAATAGAGTATAAAACAGCCTCTTAGTGTACTGTTCCAAGGTCTCTCCGGAAAGTTCAGCCACGCGATTTAGAATTTCCCGTTCCCGAGCGCTATCAACAACAGGCATATTATGCTGCATTTTATACTCTGCAATCGCTGATGCGGTATTCATACGTTTGCTAAAAAGCCCAACCAACTGCAAATCAATATCATTAAGCAGTTCTCTCATCTGTAATAAATCCATGATTTACGTCCTCCACTTCAACACATTTGGTTTCGTAACGTTAAACCAGCACGCCTTGATACAAGGAGCGCAAGGAGCACCGATTTAGGATTAGAATCGTTTAAGCTCCTTGCTAACATTGCACCTCTGAATTAGCCGTCCCTCTTTTGCACAAGAGGTAATACATTACGAACTTCGTAAGCCAACTTATCAAACGCCTCAGGCGTGAGCGATTGTGCTCCATCACAAAGGGCGCGGGGAGGATCGTTATGAACCTCGATGATAAGGCCGTCCGCTCCTGCCATGGTTGAAGCTAGGGCAAGGGGTTTCACTAAGCTGGCGATACCTGCCGCATGGCTCGGATCAACGATAACAGGTAAATGAGTCTTATTGTGCAGCACGGGAATGGCTGAAATATCAAGAGTATTTCGGGTTGCCGTTTCAAAGGTGCGGATGCCCCTTTCGCAAAGAATAACCTTTTCATTCCCACCTGACATGATATACTCCGCACTCATCAAAAGTTCTTCCAAAGTATTTGCCAAGCCTCGTTTGAGCAAGATTGGTTTGTTTGTCCTGCCAAGTTCCTTGAGTAAGTCATAGTTTTGCATGTTTCTTGCACCGACCTGAATCACATCGACATCTTCAAAGAGGGGCAAATGTGAGATATTCATGATCTCCGTAACAATTGGAAGCCCGGTCAGCTTTTTGGCTTCCAGTAGAAGGCTAAGGCCATCGGCTTGAAGGCCCTGAAATGAATAAGGTGACGTCCGAGGCTTAAAAGCACCACCGCGCAACATGGTTGCTCCGGCTGCTTTAACCCTTTGGGCAACTAAGCAAATTTGCTCACGTGATTCCACAGAGCACGGGCCTGCGATCATTTGAAACTGTCCACCACCTAATTTAACACCATTAACATCAATCACTGTATCATCCGCGTGAAATTTACGGTTTGCTTTTTTATAGGGCTCCTGAACTCGCTTCACATCGTCGACGATTTCCATAGATTTGATAAGATCAATGTCTACAACACTAGTATCTCCTGTTAAACCTATGATCGTTTGGCGAGCTCCAACGGTAAACTGTGTGCCGACATCCAAGCTTTCAAGCCAAGAAATAAGCGGTTCTAGCTGTTTCGGATTAGGATTCTTTTCCTTTAGTATAACAATCATGAGTTCATCCCCCTATTTTTGTTTCTTAAATAGAAAATCTCCATCCCTAGTCAAAGGGACGGAGATTTTTTCCGCGATACCACCCAGTTTAGCCATCAAAAGATAGCCCACTCAATATAAGGTACAGGAATCACACGTCACTAGAGATAAAAGCTAACTTGGTTAGCGTCAATCTTCCAGCGAAAGCGGCTGCCTTCATATGATACGTTTCTGTGTATCCTATGAGTGCAAGCGAAGTTCTCATGAATTTTGCCTAAGGGTGAATACAAAAAAGCACTTCATCCGTGAAGGGACGAAATGCTTAGATTTCGCGGTACCACCCTAATTGCAAAAAAGGCCGCTTTAGAAGGTACAGGACGCGTTTCCGATACCCCTTCCCTTTTAACGGCGGGAAATCCCGGCTACTCCTACTTCAACAGTTCAGTGTAGCAACTCCGGAGAGAACTTCAGTTAGTCATACCTTAAAGAAGCTTCCAGTCGTGACTTCTTCTCCCTGAAAGGTTGGAGTAACCTACTTTTCTCCATCACAGTCGATTGCTTATCTTCTATTGTATAATAGATATAGAGTACCACATACCCTTTGTTCCGTCAAGGCCAAACATTGGCCGGCGTATTGAAGGTTATGTAAACGTCAAAAGCGTCGGAACAACTTGTTCCAACGCTTTTGACGTTTATTGTCTTATTTTGCTAAGATAGCATCTTCTTGAGCTTGAGTAATAGTCCCTGCTGTGACCAGTTTATCTAAGGCTGTTTTTAAGCCATTGTCCTCTTGACGTTGTGGCATAGCATTAACGATGGCAGTTTCTTGGTCTGCGTTAATGGTTCCTGCACTGACGAGGCTGTCAAGAACGGTTTTCATATTAGTATTTGTGCCACTTTGCCGAGCTGTTTGGATTGAATTTTGAATTGCAGTTTCTTGGTCTGATGTAATTGTTCCAGCGGTGACTAGGCTATCGAGAGGATTTTTATGATCTCTAGGACCATGTTTGCCTTGGTCATTAGCTGGGCGTTGTGGCATAGCATTAACGATGGCAGTTTCTTGGTCTGCGTTAATGGTTCCTGCACTGACGAGGCTGTCAAGAACG
>JAUZPJ010000174.1 GCA_030706025.1 Bacillota bacterium
TTCAAACCAAATTGGCGCGCGGCGGTCAGTGCAGCTAAGGCATTATATAGATTATAGTAGCCTTGCAGAGCTATGGTAAACGAAGTCACACCCACTCGAAACAGTAGTTGGCCATCCTCAGGACGAACGTTTTGAGCTAATATTTCAGGCTCAGAGCGGTGAAATCCACAACCTAAGCAACTAAAAATCCCCAGCTGTCCGTAATGAAAGAGACTATACTCAAGCTCAGTGCCACATACTGGGCAAAACCTAGCTTCTCTGGTTTCCTGACTCTCACTTCGACTATCGGGGGTGCGCTCTACCCCATAATAAATGCTTTTGTCATGATCCGTGCCAAACTGGGCGACTAAAGGATCATCTGCATTTAACACAAGCACCGTCTCTTGAGGTATCGATCCTCTGACCATACGAACCGTTGTATCTAATTCACCGTAACGATCAAGCTGGTCACGGAAGAAATTTGTGACAATCGCCAAACTGGGCGATACCTGTTTACAAAATTTTGGGACCGTGGCCTCGTCCACTTCTAATAAAGCTAAGCTTGTCCGAGACGTGCCTCCCCAACCTGTATTTTGAATCAAGGCACCAGTAATACCCGTTACGAGATTCGCCCCCGCCTGATTAAAGGCGAAGTCTTTTCCTGCTTCCCGTAAGATATTGGCGAGTAGATTAGCAGTTGTTGTTTTACCGTTAGTCCCAGTGACCATGATAATCCCCTCTGTATAGGCCGCACTCAAGTGATGCATAATCTGGGGATCAATCCAGTTCGCAACTTTACCTGGTAAAGTTGTCCCTTTCTTCCCGGTAATTAATAGCCCCATTGTAATTATCTTTCCAGCCCATAAGGCAACCCAAAAACGCAACGTCCGCTTCATGCTTACTCCTTTAATCGTAGTCCCATTTATTGTAGCACGCTTATGTTTATTATCAACCAAAAAAGGTTTAAAACAAACCCTATCATACTAAAAAACACCGTTCCAAAAAGTGACGGTGCAGAAAATCTTGATTCTAAGAGCTATTTGATAAAAAGATACATCCTATAAGAGACGATAGTTAAAGAAGCCCTGCTTAGCAGAGCTCTTAGGACGTCTTGTATATCTTAACATTAAAAAGCTTTAAATCCGTTGATACTCTGGTTAACAAACATATCTAGTATCGGCCCCACAGCAAAGCTTAGAAACAATCGAAACCCTTCAGCGAGTACTAATGTCACCCCAAGACGGAGCAGAAGCCGTCCCCAGCGAGACGTCGAACGCCGCAAAATACCGTCAAAATCGAGAGCTCCAGCCGCACCCCAGCCGAGCACAAGGCAAAGAATAAAAAAGGCATAACTCATCCAAGTGGTTAGATCAAACAAAGCCCCACCCCCTCGCCACAATTTATGAGGCTATTAAGGATTTTATGTCTCCCTAGGGCCAGATCAGCTCCATTATCCAATTGTTGCTTCAATATCCAACCATAAAAAAGACGCTCACTCTAATCTCAATTAAAGTAAGCGCCAATCTCAAGTCTCACAACTTACGGCTAGTCGGTTCATTGCATCATTAATCTTTGAAACTCTATCCTCATTCGTCAGAACAATTAGATAATCCCCAGGATAGATTGTCGTATCCCCCTTGGGAATGATTTCTTCGTTTCCTCGTTTAACCGAAACTAGTAAACAATGTGACGGCCATTTGACGTCTTTTATCTGTTTTCCGTCCAATGTTGACCCCATGCACACTGCAAACTCTAAAATAGATTTAGTACCCTCATCTCCGGGAACGACACCTTCGCCCTGTTTTCGCAGGATCCTGTCCAGCAGCGACTCATAGACTGGTTTAGAACCTAAAAGATCTGCTACCATATAGGCAACGATTGAAACAAGCGCTAGAGAAAGCAAATGACTAAAGGTACCGGTCATCTCTGTGATCAGAATTGTACCAGTGATCGGTGCTCTAACCACCGCCGTGAAGTAACCCGTCATCGCCAAAATAATAAAATTACTAATAAAGTGACTATCAAAATGAAAAAGATCAACCATCAGCACACCATAGATATTCCCAATAACTGCCCCAATGGCGAGCAAAGGCAGGAAGATACCTCCAGGAGCGCCTGAACCAAAGCTTGCCATGGTAAACAAGAATTTAGTGACCAATAGCACCAAGAGAATCTTAAGAGTAAAATTTCCTGGGGCAACAAGCGACTCAATCAGTTCATGCCCTCCACCTAAAACACGAGGTAAACTAAACCCTAAGACGACCGAAATTAAAAGCGGAATGATGATCCAAAACCTTTTAGAAAGCCACTTTTGCCTTGCATATAAAGTCTGCGTCCCTAAGAGCATCTTATTAAAAGCTGCCCCTAAGACCCCGACGACCACTCCCAAGACTAAAATAGCAGCATAAGACCTAAGGGGAAGAACAATGAGATTTTCAAAATGAAACACCGGCTTCAAACCGAAAAATTGACTACTCACAAAATCAGCCGACAAGGCTGCGGATAACGCCGAAAGCAAAACAAGGGGCGAAAAATTTTTATGAACCTCTTCTAAAGCAAACATAACCCCCGCCAAAGGTGCATTAAAAGCCGCAGCAAGACCTGCACTTGCTCCACTGGTTATAAGATACTTTTCTTCGATCTTAATTCTTTTGAAGACGTTACTAAACCCTTGACCGACCGCTGCACCTAATTGCACAGAGGGTCCTTCTCGTCCTAGCGAAAGCCCAGAACCTATCACCAGAACCCCGCCAATAAACTTACCAATAATGACCTTCCACCATTTCATCTCTAGTTTCCGTAACAAGACCCCTTCAACCTGGGGAATACCACTGCCGCTAATCATAGGTTCGTATTTAACCATTAAACCGACCACATAGCCTATCAGAACCGTAGCCCCTAACCAAATGGGAATTAGCAAAGGCCTTTGTGACAAATTATGATAGACTTCCGTGAGCATGACCCCCGCTCGTTCTAAGGCATAACGATAAAGGACCACCACAAGGCCCGCCAATATCCCTACACAGATTCCCTCAAGAACTAATTTTAAGCGAAAACTATGCCAATGAAATAACGAATTATAGGTATTGTGTTTATTCTCCAAAATTTTGTGTCCTCCATGAATGTCAAAGCTCACACATTGTAAGTGTGCGAGCCCTCGAATCGTTAACAAAAATTCGAATTCTAGTTATTCCCTGTAGGATCGATATAGACACGGGGGACTCGCTTTGAGATCCCGCAGACTACTTCATAATTAATAGTTCCCAGCCAATCTGCCATTTCAGTCGCCGTGATTTGCTCATAGCCATCTTTACCTAAAATTGTAACAACGTCGCCTACGTTCACGTTCTTTATCTTGGTCACTTCGAGCATGGTCTGGTCCATACAGACCCGTCCAATCATGATCGATCGTGTACCATGTATAAGCATTTCACCCTGATTAGAAAGTGCTCTGCGCAACCCATCCGCATATCCCACCGGAATTGTCGCAACACACGTAGGGTAAGCGGCTTGAAATGTGCGGCCATAACTAACAGTTTCTCCTGTTTGTATCTTTTTGACATGAGATACTTTTGCTTTCCAAGACATAACAGGTTCCAATCCAGCGTTACCGCCAACTTGCGCAGACGGGGTAAGTCCATAAAGAGCAATTCCAGGGCGTACCAGCTCAAAATGGGATTCAGGAAATTGAATGATCGCTGCACTATTTGCCGCATGGCGAATTGGAATGTTAACTCCGGCAGCCTTTAACTTGTCATATAAACTTTGAAAACGTTTGAGTTGCTCTCTGGCAAACGACAAATCACTTTGATCCGACGACGCAAAATGAGTAAAAATCCCCTCAATAAATAGATTAGGCAACGCTGAAATTTTAAGGATCTTTGCCAAATCAGCCTCACGAAATCCGATTCGGTTCATGCCCGTGTCGACCTTGATATGTAACTTGGCCGTTCGGTTTTGTTTCACAGCCTCATCAGAGAGCGCTTGGGCCTGAGAAAGTTGAAAAATGGTAGGAATGATTCCTTCCCTAACCAAGGTATCCGACCGTTCCGAATCAGTAGCACCAATGACCATAACCGCGAGCTCTGGAAACACTCTTTTAACTTCCAAGGCCTCTTCCAAGAGCGCAACCCCGAACCTCCGAGCCCCACAGGCGATTAACGTTTTCACAACTGGAATTAAACCATGCCCATAAGCATCTGCCTTGACGATCGGCATCATCTCACTTTGGGTATATGCCTGAAGTTTGAAATAATTTTCTCTAAGTGTTTGCAAATTCACCTCAGCCCAGACCTGTCGCAATCCCATGATTTTATCCCCTCTTTCCCTCTAAAGGCATTAATTCTAATCCTCTGCGCGCTTTAGGGAGGCAATCTGCAACTTCCAATGCAGTAAATCCTGACCAACCATACTCCGCGGCCAAAAGATCCGCTGATTTTCCATGTAAATAGACTCCTAAACAGGCTGCTTCAAGTGGCGGAACACCTTGGCCCAACCATGCAAGTATGCTCCCTGTAAGCACATCCCCTGTGCCCCCTGTTCCAAGTCCAGGATTCCCAGTTGGATTGAAAAAGGCCCGACCGTCCGGGGAAGCAATAATCGTCACGGAGCCTTTCAAAACAACGACTGCCTCCCATTCGACGGCTTTAGCCACTGCTAATTCTAGACGATTATTCGCTACGTCCTCGACACTGCATTGACAGAGTCGGGCCATTTCACCAGGATGAGGTGTAAGGATCAGAGGACCTACGCCACTTCGCGAAGCTAATAAACCTGTATCCAGCGCCACCAGATTGAGGGCATCCGCATCTAAGACAACCGGACAACTGATGGTTCTAAGGATTTCATCTAAAACTGTAATAAACCGAAGATTCTGTGCTAAACCAGGGCCAACAGCCAAAGCTTGTGCCGTCTCAGCTTGCTTCAAGATTACAGCCCAAGCTTCTTCATTAAGGGATTCCTCTCCTGGGGCAGCCCAAACTGTCGCTTCGGTGATTTTAGCATCCACGTCTTGCGCAATCCCCTGAGGAGTCACAATCTGTAACAGTCCTATGCCGCTGCGCAAAGCCCCCTGTCCAGCTAGTACAGCTGCGCCACTCATTCCCTTAGACCCAGCAACCAGAATTCCTTTGCCGTGTGTACCTTTGTGCCCCTTAAGTTTTCGGACGGGGAGCAGAGCACGAACATCGTTATCCGTTAAAACAAACGTAGAAATTCCTTCATCTTGAAGATAAGAATCAGGAATAGAAATCGGATCGACAACAACTCTTCCGCAATAAACTGGCCCCTCACCAAGAAAAAGGCCCCACTTTGGAAGTCCAAACGTAACCGTGGTTTGAGCGCAAATCGCCGTACGATAGACCTTACCAGTATTAGCTTCTACTCCACTGGGAATATCAATGGAGATCACCCATCCTGGAGTACGGTTAACCTCAGCCACATATTCCTCAATTAAACTGGGCAACGCCCCACGCATTCCAATTCCAAAAAGTGCATCCACAACAACATCTGCTTGTGCCAAGGCGAAACGAGTCAGATGACGTTGTTTTTCTCCTTTGATTTCAAAACATTTCCCAGTCGTTCCTTTAAAAAGGCGCAAATTTAAGGCAGCATCTCCTTTGAATTCCTGCGACTGCGCAAATAGAAAGACCGTGACATCCATGCCCAGAAACACTAAATGTCTCGCAACCGCCAGGCCATCTCCCCCATTATTCCCCTTCCCAACTAAGATCACTGCTTTGCGGCCGCTTAAATCTCCCCCCTCATCTATGGGGAGACGATGCCGTATTTCATCCACGACAGCCCTAGCCGCATTTTCCATAAGAAGCATACTTGGAATGCCATAATCTTGAATCGCTTTTTCTTCAATCTGGCGCATCTGCTCCGCGCTGATCACACGCACTTTCCCCACCCCTCTCTCTTTTGTAATTTCGTTCCTTTCCTTAAAGCGCAGAATGAAATGAAATTGCTAAGTCATTTCGTTCCCAATTCATTTCGTTCCCCTCTAGCTTAAA
>JAUZPJ010000175.1 GCA_030706025.1 Bacillota bacterium
AACAGTTCCATTGCGCTATGCTCGAGTGGACATGACCTTGGAAACCCAAAGTTTCGATCATCAACAACGCATTATAAAAAGGTTTGAGAAATACGGCTATCCGATTCAACTGCTTACTAATGATTAACGGTAAGATATAATACAATAGGCACCCTCAGTTGAGAGTGCCACTTACTAAAATTTTGATCTTTCTAAACTTTCTATTGAAGAGTAACAGCCGGACCTTAATTAAGTGTTTACAAAGTAGAAGGTTTTATTCAATGACCCCTTTAGAATACCCAATAGTTAAATTTCGGTACCTAAAACAAAATTATCTGGTAACACTATGCTTTAAGTTTTAAAAACTTAAGCAGGGGGTATTTTCACATGGCCTTAGAAACCAACTCTGATAACCTAAAGGGAACCACAAAAAATATTCTTGCATATTTCAAAAGCCCAGAAGAAGCCAACAAAGTACGAGAGAAGCTGAAAGATTTGGGTGTCAATGATATTCAAGTAGAGCGTTTTACGAAATATTCCCTTGGAAGTGCCGATCATTTTATGAGTCCTTTAATGGATGATACATCTAGTCAATCAGCATTAACCCTAGGCGCAAACGCTGGTCGCGATACTGGGATCTTAATTTCTACGGATGTATGTGCAAGTGGAATGAGTGATGGCGGAAATAATCCAATAACTGGTCGAGATATTTTACTAGGTACTGTAGTTAACGAATCAATATTTGATAAGGTCAGACAACTAATTAGAGAGGGGAATGGCTTAGTATAGTCATTCCTCTCCATGTTTATTATTTTGCCGATCGCCTTACTTGCCGGAGTGGGTTTTTTTAACGTCCGGTTATCTGAATGTGGTATTGCTTCTTAAGGTGACAGCAGGATTGATGTTGGGGAGTTATATTGACGCCAAATTCACCAATCGCCTTCCTCTCCCGGTATTAAAAACTGCCATGGTCTCGATGCCCTTTTTGGCTGGTTTTCTGCTATTATGGGGTCCATAAATGTACATATAACAGGCAAGAAACTATCTCAAAAGGTAGTCTCTTTGTATTCTGGTGCTTTAAATCTAACGAAATTCTTGACGAGATCTTGATAATTCGACCTTACATTTATCACAACATTTGCCTATTATTTAAGTTAGGCCGAGGCAATGATCATTACAAGGTCACAGCCTTATTTTTAAGTGGGTTATCCTGCATTCCGGATCAAATCGTAAAATGATACCACGTAGGAGGGAACAAAATGTTAACCACTTTTGGCTTTCTTGACCCACCTGAACTAATAATCATCTTGGTTATTGCGTTAGTCATATTTGGCCCCGGAAAGCTACCTGAATTAGGAAAGTCACTTGGTAAGGGAATAAGTGAGTATAAAAAGGCCGCTGAAGGTAAAACAAATGAAACAAAGGATGAGATTTAGAAGTAACTCGTCTTCAACTCAAGCCGCCTGTTTAAGCCAGGCGGCTTTGAATAATTTGTTATCCAGTTAGTAAATTGAATTGAAATCAAGTGAAGGCAGGAATACATAAGAACTTATGGGTATTTACAAGCATTATTTTCACAAGTATAAATTCCTATTTATAATGGCGGTTAGCTGTGTATTTCTTGAAGCATTATGCGATCTACTGCAACCAACAATAATGGCGCGCATTATCGACCAAGGAGTGAAAAGTAATCAGGTGGATACAGTAATTAAGCTGGGTGTACTGATGCTGATGATCACCGCCTTCGGAGCGTGCTTTGCTGCTACCAGAAATATTCTAGCAAGTAAGGTATCCCAAAGTTTTGGTGCGGATTTACGGTATGATGTATTCTCTAAAATTATGAATTTTTCAGAGATCAGTACCGATAAACTTGAAACTGGGTCGTTGATAACCCGGATGACAAATGACACCTCTCAAGTCGTGCAATTCATCAATGGTTTGATGAGGATTTTTTTTAAAGCGCCGATTACCTGCGTAGGCAGCATCATTCTCGCTGTGATCCTAAGCCCTCAACTAAGCCTAATTCTTCTTCTTGTTGTGGCAATAGTTTCGACTTTCATAGTTATCAGCATGAACATGAGCTATACCCGCTTTTCAAGGGTTCAATATGCTATTGATAAGGTCAATACTGTTGTTCAGGAATACCTGATGGGAATAAGGCTGGTCAAAGCCTTCGGACGGTATGAGGATGAAAAAAGGAAATTCGATGATGCCAATACGGATTTATATCATAAAAGTGTTTCTTCCCAGCTAATAATTACGTACTTTTCACCACTTATGTCACTGACTGTTAGTATTGGGATTGCATCGATTCTATATATGGGAGGCACCCTGTTCGTAAGCGGAGCTATAGAAGTTGGAAAGGTTGCGGCTTTTATCAATTATATGGCGCAAATTTTATTTTCGCTTATTATGATAACCAATATTTTTAATACTTTTGTAAGGACGAAAGCATCGACTGTAAGAATCGAAGAAGTTTTGAATAGCGGGGAGGATCTTAAAGGAACTGAACAAAAAGTGAATTGTGATTATGGGGAGCTTGCCTTTCACGATGTGTCGTTCGCCTATGCGAACGGAAGTGGTATACCAACGATTAACAATCTTACCTTTAAGGTGAAACGAGGAGAAACTCTGGCGATTATCGGCCCTACCGGTTCGGGAAAGTCAACTCTTGCCTGGCTTTGTTTGCGTTTTTATGATATCGAAAAAGGTTCAATTTACTTAAACGGTATCAATATTAACACACTCAACATCAATTCGTTGAGAGATAATATTGCTTTAGCTCCGCAAAAGAGTATGCTTTTCAAAGGGACCGTCTTGGACAATATTGCTTGGGGTAATTCAAACGCCTCAAAAGAGGAAATGATTGAAGCGGCTCGTATAGCACAGGCCGAGGAATTTATTCTAAATTTGCCTGAACAATATGGAAGTATGTTAGGGCAAAGCGGGGTCAATCTTTCCGGTGGTCAAAAGCAACGTATTTCCATCGCCAGGGCGCTTGTGAAGAAGGCGCCAGTTTTGATTCTGGACGACTGCACTAGCGCACTTGATGCAGTGACGGAAGCGAAGGTTATAAACGGTTTAATAAGCCTTGATACCGAAAAATCGATCATTTTAATAACTCAAAGAATAGGAACCGCCATGTCCGCGGATAAAATCCTAGTGCTTGACAATGGTGTGAGTGTAGGATATGGCAGTCACAATGAGTTGCTTCAATCCTGCCAAACCTATCAAGAAATTTTCGACTCCCAAATTGGCGACAACTTACGCAGAGGGATTAATAATGGATGAAAATAATATTAATAAGAAATATGAAAACATGCCCAAACTGGGGAGGATGGGCGGAGGACGTCAACGATTTGTCCCAACCGCAAAGCCTAAAAATACAAGAGGAACCCTGGTTCGATTAATTCAAATTATTATGCAATGGCGTAAATCTCTTTTGTTGGGTGTCTTGCTAACGATTTTATCCTCAGTGGCTTCCCTTTTCACACCATTATTAGTCGGTAAAGCAATCAATACCTTTAATATAAAAACCAATCGGATCGATAATTCTGTCTTATCGATTATCCTTATTGCGCTTGTCTCATGTTACTTAGCAAGCTGGATCATTGACACTATAAATGGTGTGCTGATGACAAAGATTACCCAAAAATTAGTCAAACATATTAGATCTGAGTTATTTTCCAAGTTGCAGAGGATTCCGCTTAACTTTTACGACACAAGGGCTAACGGTGATACCATGAGCAGAATAACAAATGATGTGGATAACATCAGCAGTTCAATTTCACAGACGACAACCCAGTTAATTGCTGGTATTTTCACCATAACAGGTGCCCTTTTGATGATGCTGATTCTAAGCCCCATTTTAACTCTTGTCGCTACGATATCTATTTTGCTTGTGGTAGTACTGACAAAAACCATTGCCAGTCGCAGCCGGAGGTATTTTTTAGGCCAGCAGCAAAAGCTAGGTGCTTTAAACGGATTGATAGAAGAGACTATTCTTGGACTTAAGATGGTTAAAGCGTTCAACCGACAGCGAGCTATTTTAGCCGATTTTAACAGCATCAATTATGAACTTTGCAGTTATTCCACAAAGGCCCAGACCTGGTCCGGTTTTATGATGCCGTTTATGAACGTCATCAATAACTTAAACTTCACGTTTATCGCGTGTGCCGGAGGAATCCTCTCGGTTAAGGGAAAGATTACCGTAGGGGTAGTAGTAAGCTTCCTCACCTATTCGAAACAGTTTGGACAGCCGCTGAATAATATTGCTGGAATGTTCAATAACATTCAGTCAGCTCTTGCAGGTGCGGAAAGAGTCTTTGAAGTCATGGATGAAGAGGAAGAAACTAGGGATCACAGCAAGGTTAAAGAACTGAAGAATCCTAATGGAGAAGTAGAGTTTTGCGATGTGTCGTTTTCATACAATACCGGCATGGCTGTTTTAAAAAATATAAATTTCAAGGTTAACTCTGGTGAAGTGGTAGCTTTGGTCGGAGAAACCGGCGCGGGTAAAACAACCATAGTCAATCTTCTTACCCGCTTTTACGACTTAGATCAGGGAAAAATACTAATTGATAATACAGATATAAAAGACATATCCCAAAAAAGCTTGAGAAGCTGTTTTTCTGTTGTTTTACAAGACACCTTCCTCTTTACGGGGACGATCTATGATAATATTAGATATTCAAGACCGTCAGCATCAGAAAGGGAGGTAAGAGAGGCTGCGAAACTGGCTCATGCCGATGAGTTTATATCCAGATTGCCGAAGGGCTATGAAACAATTGTAACGGGGAGTACCGACAACCTCAGTCAGGGACAGAGACAATTACTGGCCATTGCCCGGGCTATCCTCTGTAATGCACCTATTTTAATTCTGGACGAAGCCACAAGCAGTGTGGATACAAAGACCGAAAAAGAAATTCAGCAGGCGTTGCTGACACTCATGAAGAATCACACTAGTTTTTTGATCGCTCATCGTCTTTCAACCATTCGCGATGCGGATAACATACTGGTCATTGGCGGTGGAGAGGTATTGGAAAACGGAACTCATGATGAACTTATGAATATCAAAGGTGCTTATTATAAAATGGTCATCAGCCAAATGGGTTACGAATACTCACGGCCACAAAATCTTTGAAGGGCTTGATTAAAGAGTCGGATATGAACTTCTTCATCCAATATGATTCTCTGAAGTATTGTTTGAACCCGAGAATCTCTAATAAAGCAGATATGCTTTTGGTATTCTTTTATTGCTTTATATTCTGAATCAATGTCCGCCTTTAATTGCTCACAAAGATTAGTTCCATAACAAATGAATTTTCCTGACCAGAAATTCCCTTGAAGGGAACTCTTAGAACCTCTTATTACTGGATTACCCCCTAGTTTTTCTATAGTTCCCGCTAGTATCTCCATGTGTAACATTTCGTTTATTGATACATTTTTTAGCAACACCCCAAGCTCCTCATCAATTTGTTTAAAGAAGAAATGATGATAAAGATATTGATTAATGGCCGTAAACTCACTGACTACACCTGCATAGTCATCCATTAATATTTCAGCATAACTGATATTACGGCTAAGAACTTCTACAGCAGGATAGGGAGATGGGTCTGAGTATTTACCTAAATTATGTCTTTCATAATTTGTCTCATTAATCGCTTTACCCTCCAGATATTTAAAAAAGAATTCTTTTTTATTTATATTCTGGGGATAAAAAATGTTGAATTCCTGATGTTTGGCCGATTACCACTATGAAACATATGAACGATACCTTCGAACCTGTAAGGAACTAACAAAATGAATTTATACTTTAATACGGAGCACTCAATGAATATTAAAGAAACATTGAAGCAACTTCCTCTGAGTCCTGGCATCTATATGATGATCGATTCGCTGGGGAATATCATATATGTCGGTAAGGCGAAAAACCTAAAGAATAGGGTGTCCCAATATTTCAGGAACCAA
>JAUZPJ010000176.1 GCA_030706025.1 Bacillota bacterium
CATAGAGAAGATCAGAAATAGTAAAAGTGACGATAATATGCTTAACGCAAATTGTAAGCCTTTCCATTCAGCTTCTTCCCATTGTCCTGATAATCCAGCAGCATTGAGTTTTGCAGTCGTTTGATTTTGTTTTCCTTTAGGAACCCAGCGTATGAGTTGATGAGCAAATTGATGAAGCAATGGACGCAGCACCCGTTGACTAAGAGTTCTCGAGTCTTCACCTACTTTCATTTCTCCCTGACCTAAGGCCCGTGAGATTCGTTCGTGGGTTTTCCAATCCTGCCTACCTAAAAATATTGCAATCATCGCAAAATACACGGCTCCAAAAACGCTGAGTAAACTTATAACAAGGGCCATAAGCAGGTCCCCCTTTTCATGTGGTCAACACTATATTTCGATAGTAATTATCTTTCGAATAATAAGGAATCCTATAAACTGGGAAATCAAACCACCTGCAATCATCGCCCATCCTATTGGATTTCTAAACAACACGGAAAGATATTTTGGATTGAGCACACTTAAAACGGCAGCAATTCCAAATGGCAGAACGGCAATAATATAACCGGACATACGTCCTTGGGCGGTAAGAGTCTTTATTTCTTGCTGGATGTGCAAACGATCCTGAATAGTTATATGAATATTTTGAAGGATTTCTGCTAAGTTTCCCCCTGCCTGACGTTGGATCAGCATAGCCGTTACTAGAAGATCTAAAACGTCACTTCCGACCCGTTCGGATAAGTGGGTTAGCGCTGTTTCCGTGGACGTACCATAGGTCATCTCTCGCAAGGTAAAAAGAAATTCTCCTGAAATAGGATTGGACATTTCCTGACTGACCATTTCCATGGCCTGTAGGAGACTAAATCCTGCCCGCAAGGAATTGGACAAAATAAGCAAAGCGTCTGCAAGTTGATTGTTAAATTTGCGACGTTTTTTTTTCTGAGCGGAGTTAAGCCATAACTTCGGAAGTACCCCACCGATGATGGAGAATAAAAAACCAGCGTAAATTTTCTTTGTCAGCATTGAGCCAATGACAAAAAAGAGAAACGTTAAAAACCCTTGGAGAACTAAAAATTCCCCGCCTTTAAGTGGAATATCCCCTCGAATCAATTTAAGATCTAACCCCTCGCTCCAACGACGTGGTGCAAAACGACCTAATAGCGTTAGCAAGTCTTTTAAGTTTCTTTTACCTATCTCAGGTTTAGATGGAGTCCGCAACGCGGTAAAGCGTCGAAGTTTTGCTTCAAGGGTTTCATCACGACGTGTAAGGACGATAATTCCCAAGTAAACCGCTAAAAATGTTGCGATTACCGAGATAAGTATAACGATTCGGGCAATCCCGTTAACCATACCGATCCTCCTTCAGCCGGAGACTTTTTATGATTAATACGAAAATAGATCATCTGGGAGGAATTGACCTGCAGAAATAAGTTTATCCATGAAATGTGGACGAATTCCCGTTGCTCTGTAATACCCTTGGACTTTACCTTGTTTATCAATTCCTGTCTGCTCGAAACGGAAAATATCCTGAAGCACAATTACTTCTCCCTCCATCCCAAGGACCTCCGTAATATGAGTAATCTTCCGACTCCCATCCCTCAAGCGACTTTGCTGGACGATAACATCTAAGGCACTAGAAATTTGCTCCCGTATCGCTCGAACAGGTAGATCCATCCCGGCCATGAGAACCATGGTTTCTAGACGAGAGAGCATATCACGCGGGGCATTAGCATGCCCAGTAGTTAATGAGCCGTCATGGCCGGTATTCATAGCCTGCAGCATATCTAACGCTTCACCGCTTCGAACCTCACCAACAATGATGCGTTCCGGTCTCATCCGTAATGCGTTACGAACTAAATCTCTGATCGTAATTGCGCCTTTCCCTTCAATGTTTGCTGGGCGCGTTTCTAAAGTGACGACATGGGTCTGGCGGAGTTGAAGTTCTGCTGCATCTTCAATTGTAATAATACGTTCATCCTCTGGAATAAAAGCAGAAATTACACCAAGGGTTGTCGTTTTTCCGGACCCTGTTCCCCCTGAAACGATAACATTTAGGCGGGCCTTCACACAGGCGTTTATGAATTCCGCCATCTCGTTCGTCAATGTAGCAAAACCGATAAGGTCATTAATCGTAAAAGGAATTTTGGCAAACTTTCGGATGGTAAGCGTTGGCCCATTTAAGGCTAGAGGAGGCACGATAGCATTGACCCTAGAGCCATCGGGTAAACGCGCGTCGACCATGGGCTGACTCTCATCAATCCGTCGCCCTAGAGGAGCCACGATCTTTTCAATAATATGCAAAACATGGGCATCATCGTAAAACATTACCCCAGTTAATTCAAGTTTACCTTTTCGTTCCACATACACTTGGTGCGGTCCGTTAACCATAATTTCATTAACGTTAGAGTCTTGGAGTAACTGTTCGATAGGACCGAATCCTAAAATTTCATCTGCAACCTCTTGGATCAAGCGATCTCTTTCGGTTCGAGGCGGAATTAATCCCATAACCTCAGCCCGCTCGTCGAGCGTATGCTCAATAATCGGAAGCAAAATCACGAACGTAAGATTTTGAATCTTTATCTTATCTAAGGCTTGGATCACTTCACGATGCACGGAGCCTTTAAATTCACGCCATGGATCGATTTGGGGAATAGTACGAACGGTACGAGATTCATTCGTAGGCTCCTCCTGCTGATGTACCTTCTCTTTTTCTAAACGTTTTAGCAAAGACATTGTTTAATCCCTCCCTAGAATCCAAACACTCTGCGAAGCCCTTTTAAGGGACCTTTATTTCCATGTCCTTGTTCCTTAGGAGGAGCCTGAATACTCCCTTTCATATCTAACGATGTAAGTTCTGCTGCCATCTTTCGAATTGCTTCTGAAGCCTTACTCTGCGGAGACGACGTTACAAAGGGTACTCCACGATTGAGAGCTGCAACAAGGGCTCGCCCATCACTCGGAATTTCATGACTAATTTTGAAACCTAAGCTTTTCTCTACGTCACGGGGATCCATTCCCATTTCTTTACTAGCGCGATTTAAAACAACGTGTACCTTTGAAGTGTGATGAAGACCATCAATAACCTCTAGACTGAGTTTAGCATTTTTAAGAGTCGGAATATCCATAGCCACTACTAACCAAATTTGGGTTGCCACATCGAAACTCACTAGGCTTATATCTTCAAACCGACTTATATTATCACAAATTATAAAATCGAACTTATCTTTAACCTCGTTGAGGATTTGTCCTACTTGCTCTGCTGTAACCAGTTCGGCATACTCTGGGCGAGTTGGAGCAGCCAAGACTTGAAGACTAGAAGAATGCGTTAAAAGGTAAGATTGAATTTCGGAATACTTAATCGGGCCTGATTGGGTTAGATCAGCTATGGTCCGTTTAGGGACAAGGTTTAGAAAAACTGCAACATCTCCGAATTGAAGGTTAAGATCTACGATTAGGACTCGCCATTTTCCTGAACTAGCCAATTGAACTGCTAGATTGGTCGCTAACATTGTTTTTCCGACACCGCCTTTGGTGCTAAAGAAGGAAATAATCTGACCGTCTCGTGCTTCGGAATCCACAGAATCCGTGAACTTTTCTCCTAGGGAAGCTCTTTTTCGTTGGTCCATTTCGTAGACCTTAGAAATGACACTAGCCAGTTCATCACCAGTAAATGGTTTGACAATATATTCGCGAGCCCCTGCCATCATAGCGCGGCGTAAATAGGCCTGCTCCCCTTGAACAGACATGATGATCACAGAACTTGACGGAGCGCGTTGGGCTATCAGCTCAGTTGTCCTTATTCCGTCCATTTCCGGCATATTAATGTCCATCAAAATAATATCCGGGTGCTTTTCCTCAGCAATCAGTATGGCTTCTGAACCAGATCCTGCCTCACCAAGCACCTCGATATCATCTTCAAATTGGAGAAGTCGACGAATGCTGTCCCGAGTATCGCCGATATCGTCTACAATCAACACTCTTATGCGTCTCATGGTTAGCCCTCCTTATCACTTAAAGCGCTCATTATAGTTGGGATCCATAAACACATTCCCGGTCACCGGACTTTCCTGCCGAATATCCGAATTTCCAGGGTTACGCAATAACAAACGCAGACTTCCTTTCTCACTACCATAGGTTATTGCCATGGCTTGTGGTACACTCAGAGCCAACGTGTAAGATTTAGTATCAACCTTAGCTTTATCGCCAGCAACGCTTTCTCCCACACTTAGTACTAAAACATCCTGGGCGGCCAAAGTGGTTGCTGTCACAACCTGTGGATTTGGGGATGAGTCTTTTATATCAATTGTCACTAGAATATCAACATGGTCTCCGGGTTTAACAGCATACCCTACCCCACTAACTAATCCAATTGGAATAGCGACCGCTCTCTTTCCGTCTGGAATGGTTAAGGCGGTGGTACTTCCTGCAGAGTTGCTTTCAGAACTACGAGTATCTGGTCGTTGTACCATTGCTCTGACGACTAAATCTCCTGCTGAAAGATTCAATAATGCCACAGACCCCGCAACATCTTGTATAGAGGAAAAACCACCTTGAGGGTATCCTTGTACAGGTACGTCCTTGACTACTAATTGAGTAGGCTGTATGACAGAACGGGCTTGAATGTTCGATTTCACAACTACCAAAGGTTTGAGCGAAACTGACGAGTTTCTAGTTGCACCATTAAGATAAAAATACATTGATAAAGCGGCTATCAACCCACAAATTAGTGCTAAAAGCAAAAAAACCTTACGCTGCATCAAAGTCACCTCTTAAATCCGGTTTAACATTTTGAATTACTAAACTTTGGTCCTACTCATAATTAATTAATTTTGGACTAGTTTCGGAGTGTACAAGCCAAAATCTGTACTTGCTCCTCCATTCTCCATGGCATCTTCTGTATTTAATAGGTCAGTTAGGCTAGACGTTACTTGACTATTCGATGCAAGGGTCTTGATAAACCAACCCGTTACGACAGAATTGTTTCCATTGCCAGCAACGCCTTCAAGAAAGAAAGCCGCAAAACCTAAAATCTGAACCTCTTGAACGGAATTTTCGTTTTCTTCAATAATTCGAACAATAGGGATATAGATAATTTCCGAAGCGTCTCGCCTATAATTAGTAAATGTGTTATGCGGAACGCTCGTGTCGCGACTTAGGCGAGTGTTAATCCCATCTGCCGTAGGCCCACTCATATTTCCGTGTTTTACATTTACTATCTGTCCCACACGTAGCGTACCTTGATATCCATTGGCCAAATCTGACTCATACGTATCGGCTCCAGTACCACTGAGTTCCAAAGCTCCATACCAGCCAGAAGCCGCCAACGTTTCACCGTATTTCTCAACATGATTATTCTTATCGTCATCAAGATACCAACTAGAAGTTCCAGACCCACCCCCGGATTTCAAAACATACTTTTGCCCATAAACAAAGTTTTGTTCTTGTACACTGAGAGGAACAGCTCCAGATAGTTCTGTCGGTGGAACCATCATTGCTTTGGCTGTGACAGAAATCTTTTCGTCTGTGATCCCCCAGATTTGAGCAAAGTAAGTGGGAACCCGTTGAGTGGCGCGGACAATAATCTTGGCATCATCATCCTCAAACTCCACATTGATACTTGGCGATCCATTTTGGTTGGCATAATAACTAGCTGTTTGTGCCGCGAGTGTAGGATTGCTCGGAAGCTCTTGTACACCGGCAAGAGCTGCTGCGTCAACAGAAATTTGGAGATGGGCCTTCTGAGCATATATTAAGCCTATATCGGTTACAATTGCGCAGAAACCCAATAGAGCTGTCAAAGCAAGGGCAACCAGTACGACGATGCTTCCGTGCTCCTGTGAATGAGGATTTTGCAGAGAATTTTTACTAGGTAAATTAATTCCTTGGAACATGGCCATCCCTCCGTCTAACAGAAATGGACATTACGAATGTTTCACACCTA
>JAUZPJ010000177.1 GCA_030706025.1 Bacillota bacterium
AGCGGCCACAAGACTCGTCCATCGTGAATTCTTGGAAGAACTTGTCAATATCAACCATGCAATCATCTTCATCCAAAACAATAAGCCCGCCTGAGCCCATCATTGAGCCGATGGACGTTAACGATTCATAATCAATAGGAGAGTCTAAGTACTTTGTCGGAATACATCCGCCTGAAGGACCTCCGGTTTGAGCTGCCTTGAAGGTTTTATGGTGTTTTATCCCTCCTCCAATACCAAAGATAATCTCCCGCAGCGTCGTTCCCATAGGGACTTCCACAAGCCCGACATTGTTCACTTTCCCGGCTAAGGCAAACACTTTGGTTCCTTTGCTTTTTTCCGTACCGATTCCAGCAAACCATTCTGCTCCCTTTAAAATAATCGGCGGAATATTGGCCAACGTTTCCACATTGTTGACACAGGTAGGCTTACCCCACAAGCCTTTTTGAGCAGGAAACGGAGGTTTAACGGTAGGTTCTCCCCTAGAGCCTTCGATAGAATGAATTAAAGCTGTTTCTTCTCCGCATACAAAGGCCCCGGCTCCATATTTGAGTTCGATGTTGAAGCTAAAATCACTACCCAAGATGTTCTTGCCAAGTAAACCATATTCTCGGGCTTGTTCAATGGCGACTTTTAAACGATGAATGGCGGCCGGATATTCCGCTCGGACGTAGATATAACCTTCAGAAGCACCAATAGTAGAACCTGCGATGAGCATTGCCTCGAGAACACTATGAGGGTCGCCTTCTAAGACGGAACGGTCCATAAAGGCTCCAGGGTCTCCTTCGTCAGCGTTACAAATAATATAGCGTTGATCAGCTTCACTTTTACGTGTAAATTCCCACTTTGCCCCGGTTGGAAAACCGGCGCCACCCCGTCCCCTCAGTCCACTGGTTTTCAGGACATCGATAACTTCAATGGGAGTCATGCGAAAAAGAACTTTAGCTAATGCCTGATAACCATCAGCAGCAATGTATTCCAAAATATTTTCCGGTGCAATATAGCCCACGTTTCTTAGGGCAATTCGAAGTTGGTTATTATAAAAGGGGATATTGGCCGAAAAACGCTCTTTAGTATTCGGATCCATATACAGAAGCCGCTCTACCTGCTTCCCCTCAACAAAGTGTTCTTGAACAATTGTTGGGATATCTTCAGCAGAAACCTCGCAATAAGTTGCATTATCGGGGTGAATCTCGATCATTGGACCTTTTTCACAAAAACCAAAACACCCTGGTTGAAATACCTTAACTTGTTCTGACAATCCCAGGCGGTTTAGTTCCTCTTCTAAAAGTTCCGCGATACGTGGACTCCCTGAGGAGTGACAACCGGGTCCGCCACAGACCATAACGTGTCTGACTAGACCCCGAGCATTCTGAGTGCTAACAGAATCTGCAACTCTACGTGTCTCAATGAGCTTGAGGCTCTGAGCTTTTAGGGCATTTAATTCATCGGTGTTTTTAAGTTTCATATGGCTTTTCCCTTCCTTCGATGACGCTACTTACATACCATCAACTTTGTAAGCGTTGTTTTTTCCGGCTTAACCTTCCGGGCGGTACTTTGCCAGGACCTCGTTAATTTCCTGGGGCTCATGCATACGTCCATGAACTTCACCATCTACGATCATGACTGGGGCAAGACCGCAGGCCCCAACACAACGCAGAGTTTCCAAAGTAAAGAGATTATCTGGAGTGGTTTCGCCAGCTTTTATTTTAAGCTGATTTTCAAGTTCATTTTTTAATTTTTCAGCACCACGTACAAAACAAGCAGTACCCATACAAACATTAACAACATGTTCTCCCCTGGGTTTCATGGTGAAAAATGAGTAGAAACTCACTACCCCATAGACTTTAGCAGACGGTATATCCAACTTTTGTGCTATGTGCCATTGCACATTGTGAGGCAGATATCCATATATTTCTTGGGCATAATGTAGGATTGCAATCAGATTTTCTTTTTTATTCGGTATGCTGTCGATATAGTTATCCAGCTTTTGCGCGAACTCATTAGGCGAAGAGTTGTTACACATAGAAGTCCTCCTTTATTTTTGTAAAATCTTAGCTAACGTTTGCCCCCCTTTGTAGCAATTTATAGGACACTTAATTCTCGATAACTTTTTAGGCTTACTCAACGATAATTAAGAATTTATTGAAAAGTAAGCCAACACATAGCTGTAGTTTAACTTCCTTAGCCCAATTTGTCGTGTTTATTAACATATTTAAAGTATTTTGTGAATAAATAAACAACTTAGGATTTATTAAACCAACTTTAGCAATTATTAAAGCAAAGTAACCAATTATTAAAGCACTAAAGATTGAATTTTTAAAATAAGAAAAAGCCAACTACTTCCAATAATCCCTAAAGTAGTTGGCCTGAATTAATAACAATATTAAACAAAGGTTCAATAAAACTGCTCATTAATCAATGACATAATAAGGTAATCTTTACAAGGGTATAAATATCTTAACAGGTCTGCCGACTGTACCACATTTTTGTTCCGACTTTAAGATACCACACTGTTCAAGAAATTCTAGGTAGCGCCGAACGGTGACTCGAGTAAGCGTAACACCTTCTGAGACTTCTTCTGTAGAAACTGGTCGGTGCGTTTCTTTCAAGAATTGAACTATTTGGTCGAGAGTTGCTTTATTCAACCCCTTAGGCAACTCTTCTGCTCCACTGTACCATGGAGTTTGTAATCCATAAAGTGGCTCAGGTCCTTGAGTCACTGTATCGTTATTAAGTAATTCGCTTATCTGCTCAGTATCCTTAAACCGCTCAAAGGAATTTCCGTCATTTGTCAATGGATCATGCTCAAGGTTATTACTATTGACTGACTGTGCAATTTCTCCGGTAAAAGCTTGAAATTGTTCGTTGCTAACCTTTTGGTTATAAACTTCAGCTACTACTTCTTCTGTCCCCAGCATAATATCCCGCAAAGAACGGTTGAATAATTTTCGGAGGACAAAAAAGGCGAAAAGTCCTACCAGGATTGTTAAAGTTAATACCAGTTCAGCCATAGTAATTAACGATTTGTTTATAAATTCTTGTTCATAGACATGAGAAATCCCAACATAGAACATTCCAATAATATCACCGTTTTCAGAACGTAATGGTGCATACGCTGTTTGGTACCTTTGGCCCACCACATCAGCCACTCCAACATAAGTCTGACCATTTTTTAGTACTGTCTGGGCGACATTCGCCGAAACCTTGGTACCAATCACTCGTTCTCCATTTGAACCACGTACTGTAGTGGCTACACGACTATCTCCTAAAAATACCGTGACAGTATCCCCAGTAAGTTGTGCCAAATAATCAACAACGTCGTTATTGAGACTGATCTTAATTGTTCCTTTATAAAGTTTCCCATCCCGTATTGACCAAGATCCAGGGTATTTCACATCAATAATTTCCCCACAAGTTGCTAAATCTGCTTGGGCCTTAAAATTAGCGGCTGCAACGTCGCGATCCTTCATATACCAACCAAGGACTATAACGAAGCTAACCGCCAGAATAACAAGCGAACCTAGTAGCAGGATTAGAAGTTGATGTTTAAGCGAACGCATAGGCCGCACCTCTTTCTAGCCTGAAATTTCGGACTTAATAGAACAATTTATTACATATTCACGAATTGTGTTAGAAATCCCTCTTTTTTATAGTATCAATAATTAAATCATTCTATAAAATACAAATATGGTACTTTTACTGAAATAATTCAATTGGGAGCATATTGTTCTGCTTCAGGAACTGCTAGGCCCTATAAAAAGTGTAACCTATAGAGTAGACAGTTAAAAAAGTCTACCCTATAGGTTTTTTGTTACTCGGTTTTGGATGGAATTTTGAATTAGCGGGTTTTTATACGCCTGGGATAATTAATCTTTGTCCTGGATAAATAAGATTAGGGTTACGCAAGTTGTTTCCAAGAATAATGGCTCGCATCGTTGTCCCAAATCGTTTTGCAATTTTATACACGGAATCCCCTTTTTTAACTGTATAGACTACGTGTGCTGGTTCAGGAGTTGGAACAGGGGCCGGCATTGGCTCAGGCATCGGGCATCGATGTTCTTCCATCACTGTTTCCTCATACGGTGGGCACGGAGCAGGACAACAGGGATCAAATCCAGGTGCTCCTTGCATTCCAGGCATTCCAGGTGTAAATGTTGGATTATAAGCAACGGAACGTAATTCCATTTTAATTTCCTCCTTAATATAAAGCCTTTGTTACTTTAAATGTCAATCTTCCATTTCTCCTTGGTCATTAACAATATATGGTATATGATGAATATTGTGTTTGTACTTATTACACAAAAATACGTTTGTTTTCACTTTTTCCTATCATTCAATGTGGATTTGTAAGTATTATTCATCATCATCTATATAAGAATAAAGGTTTACTCCGCTAATAGGAATGCTATAATGATGGCGTGGGAAGGGATTTTGCTCACTTAATCTATGATTGGTTTGACATGTACTCCGGAAAGATTTGCTGACGAGCATTTTCTGGTCTAGCGCAAAAAGTATTGTATAACTAAGTCGTTAGGTATCCCCAAAAATACGAAATTGAAAGAGATGGAACAACCATTGGCAGATGCCTTAAAAATTAGCTTCCTTGAATTAATAAGTCTTGTAGGACCATTGCTTGTCATCGGATTGATATTGGGCATAATGGAGCGGAGAGCTAACGGTTATTTCTATGCTGCTTTTGGATATAAAGGGATTTTAGCGACGGCCTGGCTAGGGACTCCGATTCACGAATTAGGACACGCTTTGATGTGTCTTGTTTTTGGTCATAAAATTACAGACATAAAATTGCTGATGATTAATAGAACGGATGGTGCTTTGGGGTATGTCTCTCACTCGTATAATCGCAGGAGTATCTATCAAACGGTCGGCAATTTCTTCATTGGCATAGCTCCTATTATCAGTGGCATTGGCGTCTTGTTTCTATGCTTACACTTTCTGTTGCCTAACTCGTTCAATGTCTTTGAAATCTATTTACAAACAAGTTTGATGTCTAACCCCTATAAACTAACCTTTATCAAAGGGTTTGGTGATACCAGTTTTGTTTTAATACAAAGCCTTTTTACCTTAAGGAATTTATTAAACCCAAACTTCTGGATTTTTCTGTTGATAGCTATTTGTATCTCATCACACATGGCGTTAAGTTGGGCAGATATCAAAGGCGCTGCCCATGGACTGGTTACGCTTTATTTAGTAATCTTTATTCTAACAATCATGGGTAACTCTATTGGTGTAAATATGTACCGTTATATTTCGCAAGTGAATCGGTATAATGCTTATATACTCACTTTGTCGGTGTTGGCCTTAATCTGTTCCTTATTTAGCTTGGGATTAAGTTTTATGGTTTATAATTTAAAACGGAATAGATCTTAAAACCCTCGCTGAAATTCTATATTGGTGAACTACTTCTATAAAAATTGTTTTGCGAAGTTACTCAGTTCTGTTTAAAAATGCCGGTCAAGGCGCTCCCAACGCCCGACCGGCCTTTAATTTCCCTTAATAATTTCCATAAAATGTACTGTATTCTGCTATCCCCAATCCCTTTTGCATTAACTTTGACTCTTCTGCCATCATCATATTGTAATGGTTAATTAGACAGTTTTTACTCTACCCGAACATATTTTCTTAATGCGAGTTTAGTACTACTCGCATGTAACCCCCCCTTGATTTAGCAATTCCAGCAATTTGTGCTCGTCAAGTTCGTGTTCGAGCAGAAACATATCACGATCATTGCAAATCTTAGGGATATGACGCATTGCATTGATTATAATCTTCTGAGCCTCGATGGCTTCCTCGTAAGTGTCACACGCAACATAATTACTATATACCTTTATCATCTTGTTAACTCCTTCGTTCTTCGATTCTATTTGAGATCCGCAA
>JAUZPJ010000178.1 GCA_030706025.1 Bacillota bacterium
AAATGCACTTTGCCAGATCTTAAGATTTTCCCCCCGAAAAGTCGCAAACGCCCCAGGCCAAGGGTTTAAACCACGGATTTGATCATGAAGTTCTTTTGCCCCCCGCGACCAATTCAAGCGTTCATGGTTTCGGCTCAGAAGAGGTGCATAATTCGATTCCCCAGTCTGGGGAATAGGGATCAATTTCCCCATTTCCAAAGCGCTTAAAGTTTCCATTAAGAGTTCTCCTCCGAGAGTTGCAAGCGAATCATGAACCTCGCCCGTTGTTGTTTTATCGGAAATAGCAACTTCTCGTTTTAGCAACATGTCCCCTGTATCCAGACCTTCATCCATCAGCATCGTGGTTACTCCAGTATGGGTTTCTCCCTTCATGATTGCCCAATGAATCGGCGCTGCCCCACGATAAGCTGGGAGCAAAGAAGCGTGGACATTAATGCATCCCTTGGGGGGTAATTGTAGGATATCCTTAGATAGGATCTGTCCGTAGGCCACCACAATGATACACTCCGGAGCTAGGTCCCGCAAGGTTTGGATCCCCTCCGGTGTTTTAATCCTTGCAGGCTGAAAAACAGGTAACCCTAATTCTTCTGCCGCTACCTTTACCGGACTCGGTTTCAAGTTCTTCCCTCGTCCCGCCGGCCGATCAGGTTGTGTAAAAACGCCAACAACGCTATGCCCACCGTTCACCAAGGCCCGTAAAGCAGGCACAGCAAAATCAGGTGTACCCATGAAAACTATACGCATGCTAATTTCCCCCTTCTCGAAGTTCGAAGTGCGAGGATCGAAATTCGCTTCCTGCTAAGTCACTGCGTCCTCTTCTCCGTAGCCCTACCCCAGAGGAGCGTTTTCTGCTAAGCGGATGCTTTAGTGGAGCCGCGGTCCAGACGAGCGCCGACGGTTCGCTCCCCCCGTCAGCGCGCCGGAGGTTCACATGCATCCTGCCCAGAGGTTCGGACGCGCTCGCGAACCGTCCAGCTCGTCAGCGGCGTAACGTGCAGACGCGTGCAGAAAACGCTCCTCCCCGTCGGCACTTAGCTTCGATAAGTTTTCCTAGCAACATCGACAAATAAAATCCCCTCGAGGTGATCAATTTCATGTTGTAAAGCACGAGCTAGCAAACGTTCGGCATGGATGTCTACCATTTCCCCTTGTCTATTTAACCCTTGAACACGAACTTTAGCGGCTCGTACTACATCCCCTGTTATCTTCGGGATACTTAAACATCCTTCCTCCGCAGTGGCCGATCCTTCTTTTTCTAAAATAACAGGATTAATGAGTTCAACGAGTTCATCGTCAACTTTAACAACAATAACCCGCTTTGATACCCCTATTTGAGGAGCTGCCAAACCCACCCCTTCAGCTGCAACCATAGTATCAACCATATTATCCAAGAGTTTAATAATTGAAGGATTAACCTCTTTAACCTCTTTTGCCTTTTCACGCAGGACCTCTGCACCTATTTCCACAATCTTATAAACTGCCATTCTCATTTTCTCCTTTCACTTATGCCAATATAACTCTATAAGTCTTTGCACACGCTATTTATCTAACTGGACAGTGGATCGACTTCAATGTTCAGTGTAATACCATTGCTGGCTGAGCCTTTAACGAAATCTTGAACCCCTTGGTGCAAAAATGCCCTAAGCTGATCCAAGTATCTGCCCTTAACAGAAACTTGCCATCTCCATTGATTTTTAAGTCTAGATAAAACTGCCGGAGCAGGTCCAAGAAGATCTAATTCAGTATTTCCAAATTCAGGACCTTGCATTCTTCGCATCAGACATGCTCCTAACTCATGTGCCCCTTTAATAACCCTATCTTCCTTTTCGTGTAAGAGAAGAACACGAATGATATGAGTGAACGGAGGATACTTTCGTTCCTTACGATAACGAATCTCCTCCCAAAAAAAACCTTGAAAATCGTGATGAGCCGCCCTCATAATGGCACCATCTGTTGGGGAATACGTTTGAATCACCACCTCACCGGGTGTATTACTTCGACCTGCCCGACCCGCTACTTGAGTAAGAAGCTGAAACGTCCGCTCTCTAGCCCGAAAATCTGGCATGTTAAGCGTTTGGTCAGCGGAAATTACCCCAACTAACGTGACATTGGGAAAGTCTAATCCTTTGGCCATCATTTGCGTCCCTACTAATATAGAGGCCTCTTGGCGACGGAAACTTTCCAAAATAATACGATGAGCTTCGCTGGATCGTGTCGTATCAAAGTCTAAACGTAATATTGGAACCTCCGGTAATAAACCCTGCAGTTCCTCTTCCACTCGCTGTGTTCCTTGCCCAAAAAAACGGATATATCGACTTCCACATTGCGGACATGTATGAGGAGGGAGTTCATTATGATTACAATAATGGCAGCGCATAGCCTGCCCTTGGCTATGATACGTAAGGGCAATATCACAATTAGGACAACTGACAACATAGCCACATTCCCGACAAACTACAAACGTTGAATACCCACGGCGATTCAAAAAGAGCATCGTTTGCTCGCCTCGCTCGAGTCGTTGCCGCAGTTTTCGCTGAAGTAACTGGGAGAACATACTTCGGTTTCCTTGTGCCAATTCATTCCTCATATCTACGATCTCAACCGGAGGTAAAACACTCTCCCCGATCCGCCGACTCATAGTAAGTAAGCGAATTTTACCGGATTGTGCTGCAGCATAAGCCTCCAACGAAGGAGTCGCACTCCCAAGCAAGACAACACCATTCCGCTGCTCCATTCGCTTGCGGGCTACTTCACGCGCATGGTATTTAGGATTCTCATCTTGTTTGTACGCGCCATCATGTTCCTCATCAAGAATGATGAGACGCAAATTCGGCAGAGGTGCAAACACGGCCGAACGTGCTCCAATAACGATTCGTTTCTGCCCAGACATTATGTCCTGCCATGCTCTCATTTTTTCCCTCGGTTGTAAACCAGAGTGCAAAATAATAACTTCTTCGCCAAATTGAATTTCAAAGTAGCGTGCAACTTGAGAAGTCAAGGAAATCTCCGGCACTAGAAGAATAGCGTCCCCACCTTGAGCTAATACTTTCGCGATTAACTCACGATAAACATCCGTTTTTCCGCTTCCTGTCACACCATGCAGTAAAACGGTTTGAGGGGAACCTTCCTCTAAGATAGCCCACACATTTCTCACGACTGTGGCTTGGTCTAGAGATAACTCGTAAGTCCGACCCGAAGTCAACCTTTGATTATTATCTAAAGAACCTTCATAACCCGATGCCTTTTTTTCAGAGCCTAACCCTTTCGTGACAAAACGCGTTTCCTTTTTCAACCAACCCTGTTGAAGGAGTTTAGCAAGCATCCCTTCCGAGATATTTGCTCGCTTCAAGAAGGTTTTTAGAGAAATCGATTTACTTCGTGCACGGTTCAGCACCGCGATCGCTCGGAAGGCTTCAGCATCTAACCACTGTAGGGTCTGAACATCCGGATCTTCGACAGAAACCATAAGAATGACCCACTCTTCAACTTTTCCGTTCAAAAGTGGCCAGACCGTATGTAAGCTTTGAGCAACTGAGCAAATCGTCGTTTGTGCCAACCAATGGGTTAGTTCGATGAACTCCTGAGGAACCAGACTCCCTTCATCTACAATTTCTAATACGGGCTTGAGGTTTACAGAAGCCAGTTCGATTGGTAACTCATTCGTCACATTTACAACAAGTCCTTGAACCTTGCGGTTTTGCAGAAAAACGAGCACACGCATTCCTATGCTTAGGATAAGATATTCAGGAATAAGATAATGATAACTTTGATCTAGGCGCCTATTTGCTACATCAACCAATACTTCAGCATAGCGTAACACATTGACGCCTCCTTATCAGTTAAAACATACTAATGAAATGCTAACAGACAATATTGGTTATTAATATTATAGCAAATTTTTTTGATGACTTCATATTATCATAGCTCGTCCTACTTTAATAATCAAAGACGGTTGACAAATAGTTTAATAAAAACAAAAAGTTTTCTAACCTCTTGTCAAAATATGATTAATTATGGTATGCTCAGGACAAGTTAAATCCTTGCACCTTTAAATTAGTCCCGTGAGACTAAGAAGGGAATGGCGAACCATGAGATAAACATGGACACCTCTTTCTTGCTTGCGGGCAGGGAAGAGGTTTTTTGATTAGAAGAGGAGGAATACCCGAGAGTATACATGCCTTTATAGATGGGCATTAAGTAGAATTAGGAGGATGACAACATGAACGAAGTTCAAATTAACGAAAGATTACCACTAACAAGAGCGATACCTCTGGGCGTCCAACATTTATTTGCAATGACAGGAAGTACAATTCTCGTACCTTTCTTGACCGGCTTATCTCCAGCAACAGCCTTGTTTTGTTCAGGTATTGGGACAATCGTATTCTTACTTCTAACAAAAAGCAAAGTTCCTGCTTATCTCGGTTCATCTTTCGCCTTTATCGCCAGTTTAACGGCATTTGTCAAGGATCAGCATAATCTAGCTTCAGCAATGACCGGAGTTTTATCGGTAGGTATAGCATATATTCTCATTTACTTTATACTTCGTCTATTTGGTACTAAGTGGATTAATAAAATAATTCCCCCTGTTGTTGCAGGAAGTGTTGTAGCAATTATTGGATTAAGTTTAACTCCAGTAGCAATATCAATGGCGGGTGCAAATTGGATTGTAGCGATCTTTACATTAGCAGTAGCAATTTTAGTCAGTGTCTATGCTAAAGGGTTTCCCAAAGTAATACCAGTTCTTATAGCGATAGTGGCAGGATATATACTTGCCGGGTTTATGGGATTAGTTGATGCAGCCAAGATTATTGCATCCTTTAAAACTCCATTTGTTTTACCGTTCAGCAGTTTTGGAACAATCAACTTTAATGTAACTGCGATACTAACGTTCGCTCCATTAGCTCTCATTACACTGATTGAAGATTTAGGTCACATGATGATTCTTGGAAACATTACACATTCTGATATAATTGAGGACCCAGGTTTTGATAGAGTTGTTTTAGGGAATGGTTTAGCAACAGGTATAGCCAGTTTATTTGGTGGAGTTCCACTGACAACGTACGCGGAAAATATCGGTGTATTAGCCATCACGAAGGTATATAGCTCATTCAATCTATGGATTGCGGCTATTGCCGCCATTATTCTAAGTACCTTTAACCCCTTACAAGCATTGATTATGTCCATCCCAACCCCAGTTATGGGTGGCGTAGTAATCCTGTTATTCGGAATGATTGGCGCAGCCGGACTAAGAACACTAATCGAGGCCAAAGTGGATTTCTCACAAAACAAAAACCTTATTATCGCAGCGGTAATATTCGCTGTAGGTATCGGGTTAACGAATCATGGTATCATGTTCGCGACTCTAGCAGGAATTTTCTTAAATCTTGTTCTCAAGGATGAAACTGAAGAGGTCTTAGATACGACCAAAGCGGCCGCAAAATAGGGGAGTCAATGTTGCGGCTCTTACAAAGCTACAAAACAGCCTAGCAGGATTATAACCTTGCTAGGCTGTTTTGTATTACCCATTCAATTCAAGGGACTCGTAAGTCGTAATTCTACATCATATTTGTCTGAAACTCATCCAACATATTATGAATAAAAATAAGTTCACTGACGGCCAATCTTCTGCATTGCTTTCATCATAATCTCCTGATCTTGTACTCGAAGAACTACTTGGGCTTGTTCATTTTCTTTTTCAACAAAGGCATACATATACTCCACGACGACATCCTCTTTGACGAGTTGATTAAGCATCTCGGCCAATCCGCCTGCACGATCGGGAACCTTTAGAACCCAGACTTTAGTCAAGGAAACAACTACTTTGTGTTCCCGTAACTTTTCCGTTGTCGCTTCAGGCTCATCCACGATAATTCTTAAAACTCCATAATCCTTG
>JAUZPJ010000179.1 GCA_030706025.1 Bacillota bacterium
AAGAAGCCATAAGCATCGGTGAAGCGGCAGACATAAGAATACAGGTTTCCCATCTAACGCCGACAATTCCTGAAGCTTTCGATGAAATACTTGCCGCCAGAAAAAGGTGCGTAGAAATTGCAGTTGATACAATCCCCAAGACAAGCGGACACTTTAAGAGAAGAGATAGGCTGCTCGAATTCGTAGGATTAACACCTAAGGCATTCGCGACCTCTGAGGGAAAACGGAAAATCCTAAAAAAACTTCGATTTAAAGACTACCTTTTAGTGATTAATACCGATGATCCCCAAATGGAAAATCGAACCTTAAGAGAAATTGCTTGTGAGAGAAAAATGAAGGTCGATGAACTATTTCTCGATTTATTAGAAAACAACAGTCCTAAACTGACGTTCTGTCAGGGTGGACTTATCAGACGGGATTTTCCCGGAACCCTATATGCGGATAATATAGCACATAATCCACTCGTCATGGGTGGATCAGACAAAGTATTTGGGGAAACTGACGACCCTTATGACTGGTATGAGTTATTTAGGAAAGGTGCATTTCCATTATTCATTGAGTTATGCCGACAAAGCAATGTAAAATTAGAAGAGATTATCAGAAGGATCACTTCCCTACCGGCACAGCAGTTCCGATTGGCTGATCGGGGTATGCTCACCAAAGGGAAAGCTGCAGATATCGCCATTCTTGATATGCCCGTTTATTCTTATCCCTCTAACGAGGAAATCGATTATAAAAACCCTTTAACTATGGCCAGAGGGGTTAAATATACGATTGTGAACGGACAAATAGCAATAGATGATGGGACGGTTAAAGCAGTGAATTCGGGACAGCTAATATCGATGTATGGTAGATTGTTATAAACATACGTGAATATAGCGCTTTTAATATAAAAGGAAAAGGGCTTGCGCCCTAAGTTTTAAAACTATGTTTTTTCGAATCTCAAAAAAATATCTTCTAGCCGAGTGAATCTCCAAATTCGGTTTTTTCTCAAAACGTTTAGTTTTCGTCTGTGACAAATCCCCGATATTGACTGGTATTCTCGACCAGAACTTACCTTACTACATACTGTCTAAATACCGTTAAAAGTGTCCTGCAAAAAACTTTGGATTACCTTTGCTTAGACGTAATTGAAAAAGTATCCTCAAAAAAGAGGGATTAACGATAATTCGTAGAAATAGTCTGAGAGAAATTGTTACCATATTGAAAATTGGAGACAATTCATGATGAAGATGATGTATGAAAAAGAAGAGTATAATAGAATAAATAGTATCTTTAATAATGCCGATTGTATATTTATTATTAGTTCATTGGATGGACGAATTAAATACGCAAATCCAGTCCTGTCTGCCCTCTTAGATTTGCCACAAGATAATTTCATCAATCAAATGACTAACAATATAATTAGTGACTTGGTTCATCCGGATGATTTAACCCTTACCATTCAAGTGTTCGACGAAGCGGTTCAGGGACAACAGCTTAATGGGTTCAAAACCCGCTGCCTACTTCAAAATGGATCCTATCAATGGTTCTCTTGGATAGTAATACCCTTAATTCATGATAAAAGGTTTTATGCAATTGCTTATAATATTAATGAGGATTTAGTTGTTCAAGAAAAGCTTAGCAAATCTACCCCAACGATTCCCCTGCTTTTCCCGAATACGACAGATTATTTTTATATTCTAAATGCACAATGGAAATTTATTTATGTGAACAATCCAGCGGCTATGGTCTTTACTATGAACTTGAAGCAAGATGTTCGAGGAAAGCATTACTGGGATGTATTTCCTGAAATTGATGATTGCTTCCTTAAACTTTCCGAAGCTATGCTTACTCAAAGGCATATAACGTTTGAAGCCTTTTCGTTCCTCACGGATGGTTGGGTGAGAGTCAACGCTTACCCTTCTCCAGCTGGTATATCCGTGTATTTCAGGGATATCTCTGAGCAAAAAAACTATGAGCAGTTCTTGGTAGATGAACGAAAACGTCTATATGCTATTTTAAACGGACTGCCAGGCCTAGTTTATCTTCGAACTAATGAAGGAAGAGTTATTTTTGCCAACCAGACTTTCATTGATATTCATGGCGAACCAGATAACCGCAAATGTTACTCAATACTCTTTAATAAAGAGGAACCTTGCAGCCACTGTTATATAGATTCAAAGCATGAAACAGCAGTTCCCAACCAATGGCAGTGCGTCATAAAAGACACGATATATGAAGTATTTCAACACCCTTTTGAAGATTCCGATGGCACTCCACTATGTTTAATGCAACTGCTGGATATAACAAAACGCAAAATCGCAGAAGAAGAAATCGCCCGCCTGGATCAATTAAATCTAGTGGGCGAACTGGCAGCAAGTATAGCCCATGAAGTACGAAATCCAATGACGACGGTACGTGGCTTCTTACAACTGCTAAAAAACAAGAATGCATTACAGGAGTACTCCGATTATTTTGGCTTAATGATCAGTGAATTAGATAGGGCAAACAGCATTCTCACTGAATTTCTATCGATCGCGAAAACAAATAATAAATTATATACGAATGTAAAACTTAATCAGTTAATTGACTCCTTATACCCTTTAATCTCAGCGGATGCTACGAACCAGGATAAACAAATCGTACTGGAAACAGAAGAAGTAGCCGAATTAACTATGAATGAACGAGAAATGAGACAATTAATTCTTAATCTCACTAGAAACGGTCTCGAGGCAATGAATTCTAAGGGCACACTAACAATAAAGACCTATCAGAACCATGAAACTATTGTACTGGCTGTACAAGACCAAGGTACTGGAATTGGTCAAGAGATGATGGAACGATTAGGTACGCCCTTTCAAACAACCAAAGAAGGCGGCACCGGCCTGGGTCTAGCCACTTGCTATAATATTGCCGATAGACATAACGCCAAGATCGACGTAGAATCCTCAGCTTCAGGGACCACGTTTTTTGTGAGATTCGGAATAAAAAGGGACGAAAGCATAATAAAAGAGCGCTTTATCTATTAGCTCAGAGATAAAGCGCTCTTTCGTAATTATTGAGCTATTAATCTTTGCGCATTCCACCGCCGCCAAACATCAAAAAGATATTCAGAATAAAGGTGAACAGGTTAACGAAATCCAAGAAGATACTTAGGGCAATCATCACTGCATTATCGACCGTGCTGTATTTTGCCCGCTGGAAATCGAGAGCAGTCATCAAGCTGAAAAGCACGGTCCCCCCCAGGCCAATCAGTAGTCCGAAAGGACTAAAAAAGCTACTGAAAAAGAGAGAGAGAATCATAATTCCCAACAAAATTAACAAGCCAATCCCTAGCACCTTCGCCATCGCGTTCAAATTACGTTTAGTCATCAAGCCGTACGCACCAAAAGAGGCAAAGACAATAAACGTAACGAGTGTTGCTTGACCTAGAACTGCAAGACCCTCGCTAGTGGCCGCCAGAGCTTGAACAACGGGTCCGAGTACAACACCTGCACAAGCGGCGAAAACCAAAGCAAGGGCACCCGTTAATCCCGCGGCCGGTGTTTTGTCGCGCGCTAAATCTCGACGGTTAATCATAGGAATCACAAAGAGCAACACAAATTCCAAAATCACTGCTGGCATAAAATAGCTAGGAGGCACGAGCAAGGCTCCGGCAGTCATGGCCAGAAACATAAACGACAAGAGGCCCATAACTTCAGACAAGGAGACACTTTTTACCTTTTTAAGGTCAACAGATGACTCACGATAATATCTAGAAGAATCCTCAAAAAACGGCATAGTCTTCACCCTCTTAACAAATTTTAATAGTACATACGACTCAATGTAGCTTTTTGAAAATAAACATTTCATTTATGCAAGTTTAAACATTCTTACACGGGTTTAAACATTTTTTTACCGGCTCCACATAAAGGACATCGCCAGTCATCCGGCAATTCCTCAAAGGGGACACCTTTTGGTATCTTACTCTTTTTTTCTCCTTTTTCCGGATTATAAATATAGCCGCAACTTTGCATTTGGCATTGCCACATTTTACTTTCTTCACTCATTTCTATGCCCACCTCCTATTCTTATTTTATCATTAACGTCATATAAATTCCAAATATTTTAAGTAAGTATTCGAATTACGTACTATATTAAGCTGTGCGGTTTTGCTTTAGTTGTGTCTAGAAAAATGTCGAATTATGTTTTATAATGTTTAAGTTATTGACAATAATAATTCCTGTATTATTACTAAACGGGGCACATTTCCCTACGTATCAAAACTCAGAGAGGAGACTAACCGCATCATGAGTCAAAAAGCCCGTAATTATTTTCCCTATGTCCTTTTATTCGCAATCATATTTTTCGTAGGTATTTGGTATGTGAAATGGAACCCCTATTATCACAAAGCGTTTCTCGCGGCCGCTAAACATTCCATTGGGGATTCCATTATTTCAGGCAAAGCAGCAGCCCCACCTGCTCCCTCATTGACAGCAGCATGGAATTACACCTTCGCTTATTTCAAATCTGTTTGGCAGGCGGTAATTTTAGGGCTTTTGTTAGGTTCCTTAGTACAAGTACTACTACCCAAGACTTGGATTCCTAAGCTCTTTGGTCATGCTAATTTCAAAACCACTGCTTTGGCCGGGTTTGTCGGAATTCCGTCAATGATGTGTACTTGTTGTTCGGCTCCCGTCGTTGTGGGCTTGCGCCAAAGAAAGGCATCCGTCGGAGCAGCACTGGCTTATTGGCTCGGAAACCCCGTCCTTAATCCAGCCACGATTATCTTCATGGGCTTCGTACTTTCTTGGAAGTTTGCCCTTTTAAGAATTATTGCCGGTGCCCTTATGGTTTTTGGAATCGGATATTTTGCCAATCGTTTGATAACCAATGAAGAAGTTTCGGAAGACTTTATGTCTGATGAACTTAAAGACGAGGAACAAGGCAAGCTATTTATTCGGTGGGTAAAGGCACTTCTTCCCCTCATTCGTGACACCATTCCGGCTTACTTTATTGTCGTCGTAATCCTCGGAGCCGTTCGTGCCTGGCTATTCCCAGCGATCGGCACAGCTTGGGCGAACAGCCTTTTGGTCATGATCGGACTGGCTATTGCTGGAACCTTATTTATTATCCCTACCGCAGGTGAAATCCCCATTGTCCAATCCCTAATGGCCTTTGGCTTGGGTGTCGGCCCGGGTGTTGCCTTGCTAATGACCTTGCCCGCTGTGAGTTTACCATCCCTGCTTATGGTTAAGCGTGTCTTCCCAGCCAAGGTACTGCTTTTTGTGGCGGGCTCGGTAACCTTGGTCGGTATTCTAAGTGGGGCAGTGGCTATGTTAGTTTTTTAAAGGTAGGAACTAACCCTATTTTTCCGTAAATACCCATAATGTATTTGAGGATTATTCACCACTTCGCAGGTGTATAATCCTCTATTTTTAAGATGGCGGACCCTTTCAACCTACTTTGATCAATCAGAGCTTTAAAGAAACCCTCTTAGCAGAAAAATAACTAATCATGATCCCGACAGGAATCATCCCCAGTGCCTCTATCCAAGATCGAGTAAGCAGCACCACCATTAGACCAAGTAGAAGTTGACCCGGCAAGGCCATCAAAAATAAACTCTTTCTCGCCACTGCCAGCTTAGTCTCTAGCAGCCACGGGAACAGACGAACAAAAGGTGCATTAATCACTTCCAGCCAAGATATTCCCACAACATGGGTCAAGATAATTGAAAAAACAATCCAAACCAACCATTTATAGAAAAAGCTACTATCATAACTTGATTAAATAATTCTAGAATTCTCTTTTAGAATAGAACCTTAAAGAAAGGCAAGCCGAAGCAATCATTAAAACCAAACTTAAGGCTAACAAATAACAAGCTATTTGCCAATCTGCTT
>JAUZPJ010000018.1 GCA_030706025.1 Bacillota bacterium
CCTAAAGGAAAACAAAATCAAACGACTGCAAAACTCAATGCTGCTGGATTATCAGGACAATGGGAAGAAGCTGAATGGAAAGGCTTACAATTTGCGTTAAGCATATTATCGTCACTTTTACTATTTCTGATCTTCTCTATGATTCATGCTAATTTGTTAACTCGATTAGAGATGGGAGTTATCGGTTTTCTAATAGCGTTCATGTACCCTAATTCATGGTTGAAAGCAAAAGCAAACCAACGCCAAAAGGAAATTATCAAGACGTTACCTGATGTTCTTGATCTACTAACCGTCAGTGTGGAAGCTGGCCTGGGTTTTGATGCAGCTTTACTTAAAGTCGTGGAGAAACAAAAAGGTGTTCTTGCTGAAGAATTTCTTCGGGTTTTACAGGAAATCAAGATGGGACGTCCGAGACGAGAGACTCTGCGAGATCTCGCAAGGCGTAACAAATCCGCAGAGGACCTTAACAGTGTGGTTGCCTCTCTAGTACAAGCGGATCAACTAGGGATATCAATTGGTGGAGTTTTACGCAATCAAGCCAAGCAAATTAGACAAAAACAACGACAACGCGCTGAGGAAAGGGCTCAAAAGGCTCCTATAAAGATGATGATTCCTTTAGTCTTCTTCGTTTTTCCTAGTATCTTTATCATCGTGATTGGACCGGCAATTCTTCAAATCTTAGAGATATTTAAACAAAACTAAAGAAGTGTTACCAAAGAGTTGCTATTCATTTAATGGACAGAAGTAAACTATACCATAGATGGAAAAGAGGAAGCGAATGTGAAGTCAGGGAGATTACGTAATCAACGGACTGGGCAGGTTGTAGGAAAATGGGTATGGAAAGCAGATTCATTTTGGACCCGTTTTTGCGGATTATTGGGTCGATCAAATTTACAACCGGGTGAAGGGCTTTGGCTTTTACCCTGTCAGCAGGTTCACATGTTAGGTATGAAGTTTCCACTCTCGGTATGGTTTATAGATCAATCAGGACAAGTGTGTGCACTTGTAGATGAACTAAGACCTTGGAGGATTTCCCCTCGCATTCATAAGGCTGTAAGTATCCTTGAGTTTCCTAAAGGATGGGGAAAAATGACGAACACTCAGCTGGGGGATGAATTGGTATGGGAAGAGCATTTATAGGTCCTTAAAAAACTCTGAAAAGACTTTGGCTATCGCTAAGTGGTCTTTTACCCCTCCTAGCTCGCGCACAGAGTGCATGGCTAAAATGGGGTTTCCAATGTCCACAGATTGAATATCAAGATGCGTGCTGGAGATTGGACCTATGGTCGATCCTCCTCGTTCATCCGAACGATTGACAAATTTTTGAACATGAACTCCGACACGTTGACAGAGATCAGCAAAAATGGCCCCAGAGGCTGCGTCGGTTGTGTAGCTTTGATTTGCACTGATCTTTATTACTGGGCCCTCATTAAGAATTGGATGAATAACCGGATCATGTTTTACCTCGGCATTGGGGTGAAGAGCATGGGCCATGTCTGCAGAAATCAAAAAAGAATGCGCAAGGGCCTGAAAATATGTTTCACGGTCTTTTTTTTGTGCTAGGAGAATTCGCTCCAGGACATGGGAGAGAAACGGGGAAGCAGCCCCCTGTTGAGATGTACTTCCACATTCTTCATGATCAAAACAGACAAGAACTTGTGTCATAAGAGTTGGCTTAGACTGGGTGAGGGCAAATGTTCCAGCATGAACCATTGCCAAATCATCGAGTCGCCCGCTGGAGATAAATTCTTGTTGAAGACCGGCTAGACAGCCTTTGTCGTTGTCATAGAGGAATAGATCAAAGTCTAGGATGTTTTCAGGTGGACAGTGTAAAGCTTTGGCAAGGTGTTCGAGTAGGATTCCTTCCTTCTGCAGATTCTTTGTGACTTGTGTTAATAAGGGTAGCATGTCCTTTTGCTTGTTTAATTCAATTCCTTCATTTATCTTACGATTCATATGAATTGCGAGGTTGGGAATGACAAGTAACGGGTGGTCGCTTCGGAAAAGTTTTAGCTCAGGGGAGAAAGGAGTTTTCCCCCGCAAAATGATTCGACCTGCCAATGAGAGTGGACGGTCCAACCAGGTATTTAGAATTGGGCCCCCATAGGTTTCAACATTAAGTTTAAGATAATGACCTTCTACCAGCATTTCCGGTAAGGGTTTAACTCGGAAACTAGGACTGTCGGTGTGCACACCGATGATGCGAAACCCATGTTTTTCAGGCATTCCCAAACCGACTATGAAGGCTATCAGAGCGGAATCGTTACGTGTAAGGAAATATTTCCCTCCGGGAATCAGTGGCCATTTTTCTGTAAGTCGCAACTCCTGAAATCCATGTGGAATTAGTATTTTTTTGATGCTTTCTACTGTGTGAAATGAGGAGGGGCTCTCGTTTATAAAATCAAGGAGTTCTAGGGCAAATTCCCGTTCCTCATTTGTAATATATGAAGTTAACATAGCACTTCCGCCTTTCAAAAAATACTTTAGTTATATTTTAAGGATGTCAACCAAAATAATACTATATTCTCTTCGTAAAAATTAATTCCTCCTAATTGGGTGTGACAGGAACCGTATAGCAGGAATTGGGCTTAAATAATAGAAAGACTCAAAAGTGCACAAAACATTCTAAAGACGGAAATTCTATATTAAATAAAGAACTAAAATATGTTAAGAATGACTTAAAAAGTAGAAGTGGAGATACAGAATCTATGAGGAATACTAAATTGACTACACTCGAAGATATCAGTCGGGAGGTTTTAACAGAAAGCTGGAACCGTTGTTGGCATGGGTATTATTATAACATGACATATTCACAGGATCATTTAATAGCTTGGCTTTATCTAAGCCAAGTTTCACTGCAATATTCTTGTGCTATCTATGTCGAAGATATTGTTGTCGGATTTTCTTTATTATCCTTGGACGGAAAAGACGGTTGGATAGCTGGTGCTTGTATCGATCCTAATTACCGACGTCTAGGCCTTTTCGCACCATTAATGCGTGCCCAGCTGAATATGGCAACACGTCTAGGGTTAAGCCGGATTTTTCTTGAGGTTTTGAAAACAAACACGAATGCGTTAAGAGTCTATCAGTCAGTTGGATTTAAGATTACTCGAGAACTTAATTTATTCCGTGTTGAAAAGAAGAATAATGATCTTAATAGAGCAGTTGAAACATCTTACATTGGACCCATTTCTTTGGAACGCTATTTTGAAACTCGAGATACCTTTTTCCATCCATCATGGCAACGAAGAGAGGGATACCTTAGGAGGTATCGACATTGTCTAGGCATCATAAACTCGTCAAGGACAGCTGGTGCCCTTTTTGCTGGAGAGAATTACGTTACTTTGCTTGATATTTGGAGTACTACCGAAGCTGGAGCAGAAGAGGTTATTTCCTATGCACTATCCAAGTTAACCCCTTCGTTTTCATTGACAAATCAACCTGGAGATTGGATTGCCGTCAAGCTAAGTGCTCTGGGAATTACCCCCTGTGCCAAACAATTCGAAATGTGCGTTTCCCTGACATAAAGTTTAACACTCATGCATAACATACTAAAGTCCGGTGTTTTGATGAAAATGATGGGTCGGTTTTCATCAATAACCTTAAAGTTAGCTTTTACAGTATCTTGTAAAAGCTATAGAGTTAGTATATAATTAATAAGTTACCCATTGAGATTAGTAATGAAAGGAAAAAATTATGACACAAAAAGAGCAAACAATGATAAATGCAATTTTAGAGTCCGTTGGTTTAGAATCAATAAAAAAATCGACGCAGAGTCAGAAGCAAGTTAATGAAGAAAGATAAATAGTTACGGAAAGGGTGAGGTATTTTGACCCAGATCCTAAGCCTGAATTGTAACCAAGTTTGTTTTAAATCATTTACAAGATGCCAAATCTAAAAGCGAGTTTCTTAATATATTAAGAGGCTCGCTTTTGTACTTGGAATATAGATTTAAATAGAATAAAATAATGGCAGTTGACACGAATGGCATAAAGCATCTTAATCCTTATTAAATTTACTGATTGTTATGATATATTGGGGATCTGCGGTATAAACTGTACGATGGAAAGGACAGTGCATTATGTACCTTTTGTATTCAACTGCCATTAATTAGATCGCGCAGTTTAATGGTATAACAGGAGGATATATCAGGATTATGTTATACTTAATGAGGGATTATTATCCAGAATTATCCTGATCTATGCTACATAAAAGGAGGAATAATTAGAATGACTATGCAAGATCGTTATCGCTTATGGGCAGAACACCCCTATTTTGATGAAGAAATTCGACATGAGCTTCAACAAATCAATGATCCAAAGGAAATTGAGGATCGTTTCTATACTGATCTTGAATTTGGTACGGGTGGATTGAGGGGGATTATTGGGGCTGGAACAAATCGCATGAACAAGTATGTCATTCGAAAAGTAACACAAGGGTTGGCGGAATGTATTAGCGACCATGGCCCAGAGGGTATGAAGCGTGGTGTTGTTATCGCCTACGATTCCCGTAAATACTCATCGGAGTTTGCACTTGAGGCTGCCTTGGTTCTAGCCAAAAATGGTATCAAAACATATCTCTTTGATGCGCTACGTCCGACACCTGAGCTTTCGTTCGCTGTCCGGCAGTTACACGCTTTAGCGGGAATTGTTGTAACTGCCAGTCATAATCCTAAAACTTATAACGGCTATAAAGTTTACTGGGATGACGGCGGGCAAGTACCTCCATCAAAGGCAGACCAAATTCTCGCCCGTATTGAAGCTCGAGAGAATTGGTTAGATATTGAACCATTGGATCTGGAAAACGCTATGAAAAGTGGGATTCTTGAAATAATCGGTGAAAAAATTGATCAGATCTACCTTGACTACGTGCAAAAACTCGCACTTCATAGGGATCTCGATGTCCAAAAAGGTGGAGGGCTCCGAATTGTTTATACTCCATTGCACGGAGCAGGGAATTTACTAGTTCGAAGGGCTTTGGCGGAACTTGGCTTTAGTTCAGTTAAGGTAGTCCCCGAACAGGAACTGCCCGACCCAGAATTTGCGACCGTTCCTTATCCCAATCCAGAAATACCGGCAACGTTCGAACTTGCACGAAAATATGGACTCGAGATGCAGGCAGACCTTTTATTAGCCACTGATCCTGATGCAGATCGTTTAGGCGTTGTTATACGTGACCCTCAAGGGAAATACCAACAGCTAACGGGGAATCAAATCGGAGTCTTGTTAACATACTATATACTCTCACAAAAAATGGATTTAGGTATCCTTCCCGAAAAAGCAACCATTATCAAAACAGTGGCCTCAACTGATTTAGCGGATGAGATTGCTAGATCATTCAATGTCCGTGTAGAAAATGTATTGACTGGTTTTAAATTTATTGCCGAAAAGGAAAAAGAAATGGAAGAAGGCGGATGGGGAAAATTCCAGTTTGGTTTCGAAGAGAGTTATGGATATTTAGCTGGTGATTTTGTCCGAGATAAAGATGGAATTATTGCCTCTGTTCTTCTAGCTGAAGCTGCGCTATATTATCGAGAAGTCGAAGGACTTAACCTTCTTGATCTTCTGAAGCGTATCTATGAAGAGTTTGGATACTATCTGGATGATCAAGAATCACTCACTTTGGCAGGCATTCAGGGTAAAGAAGAGATGATGAAAATTATGGATTCATTTCGCCGGGAAGAGATCCTGAAAATTAGCGAAATTCCCATTATTAATGTTGATGATTATGAACTAAGGGTCGGCAAAAACCTTAAAACAGGGCAAACTTACCCTCTGACGCTTCCACGATCGAATGTTTTGCGTTTTTCTTTTGATGGTGGAGGATTTGTAATGGCGCGTCCCTCAGGGACGGAACCAAAAATCAAATTTTACTTTTCAGTAAAAGCAAAAACTCTCCCTGAAGCTGAGAATACATTGAACAAGGTAAAAGCTGATGTTATGAACCGAATAGCCAAAATACGATCGGTCTGACAAAGGGGAGTTGAAGAGGCTATAAAACACCTTATTAAAAGAAGGTGTTTTATAATGAGCATTAAGGTCAATAAAAGTCAAAAAACATTTGACCTTTATTGACCTTAATAAGGAAAGGGAATATAATCTACTTAGCAAGGAGAAAATACGCCAGTATATCCCATGAAAGACTTAGTGTATTTTTACTGAGGAGCTGCTTGGAATCACACATGAGTATTTGAGGTGAGAAAACTATGGATTTTAAAGATTATTATGTCAGTCTAGGTGTTTCACCAGAAGCGGACGACAAAACAATAAAGAAAGCCTATCAAAAATTAGCCAAAAAATATCACCCTGACGTTAATCCCGGTGACAAGGTAGCGGAAGAAAAATTCAAAGAAGCCACGGAAGCCTATCAAGCCATCAGCGATCCTGAGAAAAGGCGCAAGTACGATGAACTGCGACAAGACTACCAACAATGGCAGACTCGTGGAGGTCGTGGAGATTATAATTGGGAACGTTGGCAATCAAATCCTGGGGGCGGAAGTGGTCGGCAAACCTATACAATGTCTCCTGAAGATTTTGCTGAAATGTTTGGCGGCCTGGGAAATTCGGGTGGATTTGATGGATTTGGAGGAAGCGGATATTCAGACTTTTTCTCGACCCTCTTTGGAGGTGGAGGGTATGGATTTAGCGGAAGTTCTTCAGGAGGACGTGCTCACGCAGGCCAAAATCTTGAAGTCGAAGTACAGGTGACACTCGAAGAGGCCTATAAAGGGACAACACGTGTCGTCCGTACTGCGGAAAAACAAATCGAGGCTAAAATTCCAAAAGGAGTGCGAACAGGATCAAAGGTACGTCTTGCAGGTCAAGGTGGACCTGGGGTCGCTGGTGGACCGGCCGGAAACCTCTATTTGATCATTACAGTAAGTCAGCATACCCAATTTACCCGCGATGGAGATAACTTGAAGGTTGATTTACCAGTGGACTTTTACAGGGCAGTTTTAGGGGGCGAAGTTAGTGTTCGTACCTTCGGTGGAGAAGTCCGTCTAAAAATCCCGCCTCTCGCTCAAAGCGGGAAAAGGTTTCGCTTAAAAGGAAAAGGGATGCCAAATTTAGAACACCCTAAACAATATGGAGATCTCTTTGCTCAATTATCGATCGTTCTACCAGAGAATATGAGTACACAGGAAGTTACGGTCCTACGTGACTTAGCAGATAAAAGAGGAGTTAAATAGAAGAGGAGTGAAAGAATATGTCATTTGATACTAACCGTTTTACTCAGAAATCTCAGGAAGCAATCGTCGATGCCCAAAATAAGACGGAACGCAACGGGAATAGTTTGGTAGAACCAGAACATCTTTTACTCGCCCTTTTAGAGCAAGGGGATGGTGTCGTACCTCAAGTTCTAACGAAATTGGACATGGCAGTAGGCGTTTTAGTTCAAAATGTTCGGCAAGAAATCAATCGATTTCCACGCATAAGCGGTGGAAATGTACAAATAAGCATTTCTCCCCGTTTACGAACGGTACTTGTTGTTGCTCATGATGAAATGGCCCCTTTTGGTGATGAGTACGTTAGCACTGAACATTTGCTATTGGCAATTTTAGAGAAAGGCGGGGGGGCTGCCGAAGGGATTCTTAAACAAGCGGGTTTAAACCGTGAAAGATTATTGCAGGCCTTACGCGAAGTTCGTGGGACTCAGCGTGTTACGAGTCCAAATCCTGAAGGCACTTATGCAGCCCTCGAACAATATGGGTTAAACCTTGTGGCGCAGGCTCGGCGCGGAAAGCTTGATCCTGTTATCGGCCGCGATGAGGAAATTCGTAGAGTTATTCAGACATTATCCCGTCGTACAAAAAACAATCCTGTTTTGATTGGGGAGCCAGGAGTTGGGAAAACGGCGATTGTCGAAGGATTAGCTCAGAGGATTGTGAGAGGAGATGTTCCAGAGGCAATAAGGGATAAACAAGTAATAGCTCTTGATTTGGGAACATTAATAGCCGGGGCGAAGTACCGAGGAGAATTCGAAGAGCGTCTAAAAGCAGTACTCAAAGAAATAAAAGATCGTAATGATGTCATCTTATTCATAGATGAACTGCATACAGTCGTAGGGGCTGGAGCTGCTGAGGGGGCAATGGATGCTAGTAATATGTTGAAACCAATGCTTGCTCGCGGAGAGTTGAGTATGCTTGGAGCAACAACACTTGCGGAATATCGTAAGCATATTGAAAAAGATGCCGCTTTGGAAAGACGTTTTCAGCCGATTATTGTAGAACCACCAAGTGTTGAAGATACCATCTCAATCCTGCGAGGTCTTAAAGAACGCTATGAAACTCACCATGGAGTGAGAATTACAGATGGAGCCATAATTGCTGCTGCTGTGTTATCAGATCGTTATATTAGTGACCGTTTCCTACCAGATAAAGCGATTGACTTGATTGATGAGGCCGGAGCACGTATGCGAATGGAGATCACAAGCGATCCTTACGAGTTAGATCAAATCAAACGGCGAATGTTGCAATTGGAGATTGAACGAGAGGCATTGAAAAAGGAAAAAGATGAAGCTAGCAAGGAACGTTTAAGCAAAATTGAAGAAGAGTTGGCTAATCACCAAGAAGAACGTTCTAGAATGGAAGCTCAATTACAAGGTGAACGTGAAATTCTTGTTAGAATTCAACAACTTAAGGAGGAAGTCGATCGTTCAAGGACCTTGATGGAACAGGCTCAACAACTGTTGGACTATAATAAGGCCGCGGAACTCCAGTACGGCATAATTCCTAAGTTGGAAAAGGAACTTCAAAATATGGAACAAAAACTTCAAGCCAAAAAAGACTCATTATTAAAACAGGAAGTGGTAGAGCAAGATATCGCAGAAATCGTAGCGACGTGGACCCATGTTCCCGTCTCTAAACTCATGGAAAGTGAAATGGAAAAACTCGTAAATATGGAAGAACGAATTCACCAACGGGTCATTGGCCAAGAGGATGCTGTTCGAGCTGTAGCTGATGCAGTACGCAGGGCACGAGCCGGATTACAAGATCCAAATCGACCTTTGGGATCTTTCCTCTTCTTAGGACCGACCGGTGTTGGTAAAACCGAGTTGGCACGGGCGTTGGCAGAGTTTCTATTTGATGATGAACAGGCTATGGTTCGGATAGATATGTCTGAGTATATGGAAAAACACACCGTAGCACGATTAATTGGAGCTCCCCCCGGATACGTGGGATATGAAGAAGGTGGGCAACTTACTGAAGCCATTCGTCGTAAACCATACAGTGTCATCCTATTTGATGAAATAGAGAAAGCGCATAATGATGTTACTAATGTTCTCTTACAACTATTAGATGACGGACGGTTAACAGATGGTCAGGGGCGTATGGTTAACTTTAAGAATACTGTGATCATTTTGACCAGTAATATTGCCAGCCCGTCTATTCAAGAATTGGCCAGACGGAGTGCATCTCAAGAAGAGGTTCGCTCCAAAATTAACGAGGAACTAAGGCAGCACTTCCGACCGGAGTTTCTCAATCGTCTCGATGAAGTTATAGTCTTCCATCCTTTAGGGTTAGAGCATATCGGACGTATTGTCGAAATTCAACTAGGATTATTGCGCAAACGTTTGAGCGAACGCAAACTTACACTAGAATTGACAGAAAGTGCACGAGAGCAACTTGCCCGTGAGGGATATGATCCAGTTTACGGAGCAAGGCCTTTAAAACGAGTGATCCAGCAACGTCTCCAAAATCCAGTGGCACTAAGGATGCTGCAAGGAGAATTTAAGGAAGGAGAACGGATCCTTGTAGATGCAGATGCTACGGGAGAGTTCACGATATCTAGTATTCAATAAAGCCTTTTGAAAAGAGAGACGGCCTTCAGCCATGCTCTCTTTTTTGATTAAAACTTGTCTACTATTCATAGCTAAATGTATAATGTAGTCGCAATGTATTAACAGTAAGGTGAGGAAAATGAATGTGGCTGTGAATGAACAAAAGTACCCTGTATGGCAAGGACAAGAGGGAGAAGGACGTTGTCAAATTTCATTAACTCTCATGGATACTGGTAACGGACTTCATGGGCTTCTAATCGGCGGTGAAAAACCACATGTTGGTGGAGTGGTACTAGCTCTCCCTCGTCCAAGCCTGCGCGGTGAAGGATGGAGTGCCGATGCTTTTATAACGCCTGTTCCAGGTCATAAAGATGTTAATGTGGCTCAAAAGGTTGCAGAAAGGATTGCCAGTGAGCTCCGGCTGCCTGTGGTTATAACAGCTGGAATTCATTCTGATAACCTAGTTCCTGAGGAATTGAGTCAAATTATTGGTTACTGCGATTCTCTTACTCAATCCGCTTTGAGGGCATTGAGTAACAATAATTAACTCAGAGGTGAAATATGCACACTAATCTACGACAGTTTTTAGAAACCCTTCGTCAGGAGAAACAAATAATCGAGATCGAAGCAGAAGTTGATCCCTATCTAGAGCTGGCTGAAATCCATCGTCGAGTTATTGAGGAAGAAGGTCCAACTCTGATATTCAAGCGAGTCAAGGGCAGCTCGTTTCCTGTTGTTACTAATTTATTCGGAACACGTCGACGTGTTGATCTTGCAATTGGACCGAAGCCGGAGCAAACAGTCCAGAGGGCAGTTTCCGCATTACAGCGTTTGCTTCCTCCGAAGCCGTCCATACTTTGGCAGGAAAAGGATTGGATACTTTCATTTGCAAAGTGTGGGCTGCGAGGCGTAAATCACAAAGACGCCCCTGTACTCGAAATACAAGAACGTCCGGTTGATTTAACACGACTCCCAGTGATAACCAGTTGGCCAGAAGATGGAGGCCCGTTTGTTACATTGCCATTAGTCTATACAGAACATCCTGTGACGGGAGAACATAATCTTGGTATGTACCGCATTCAAATCCATGGTCCGAGTCAGACCGGGATACACTGGCAAATTCATAAAGGCGGGGGATTTCACTATTATGAGGCAGAACGCTTGGGGCAGGATCTTCCGGTGACTCTTTTTTTAGGAGGTCCACCAGCACTGATTCTTTCTGCAATCGCACCTTTACCGGAAATGTTACCTGAGCTTATTTTCTCTTCTTTTTTAATGGGGGAAAAACTTTCCCGTGTTAAAATACCTAATCATTCTCACGCACTTATTGCGGAAGCAGAATTTGCAATTTGTGGCACTGTGCCCCCTCATGTTCGTAAGCCGGAAGGGCCGTTCGGAGATCACTATGGCTATTACTCACTAATGCACGATTTTCCGGTTTTTAACGTACATACGGTTTATCATCGACGTGATGCAATCTATCCCGCTACAGTAGTAGGGAAACCTCGTCAAGAAGATTACTTTATTGGTGAATATTTACAATCATTGCTGTCTCCGATGTTTCCGGTAGTAATGACTGGGGTTAGGGCACTTTGGACGTATGCTGAAACAGGGTTTCATGCCCTTGCTGCTGCTATAGTAAGAGAGAGTTATCAGCGTGAAGCCTTGTCCCACGCCTTTCGAATTTTGGGTGAAGGACAACTTACATTAACAAAGTTTTTGATCCTAACAGATGTCCAGCTCGATTTAAAAGATTTTAAAACCCTTTTAGAGGTGGTCCTGGCTCGTTTTGAACCGGAATCAGATCTTTTAATTCTCCATGAAACGTCTATGGATACCTTAGACTACACGGGTCGGCGACTTAATCATGGAAGTAAAGCAATTATTCTAGGGTTAGGATCCCCCAAACGTACCTTGCCGCGTCAAATTGAAGGAGGGACGCTCCCAGGCATTAAAAGATTAACGCCTTTCTGTGCAGGATGCTTATTGTTAGAGGCTCCGACCTTTGATAAAGAACCTGAAATTGCTTATGAGATCTTACAACATGTTCAAGCCGAACCTTTGCAAGATTGGCCTCTAATGATTTTGGTGGACGATATTAACCTTGCATTAGAGACTACGGGATTTCTCTGGCAAGTTTTCACCCGGTTTAATCCTGCACATGATATATATGCATCGACAGAGATCTCTAGGCACCGTTTGGTATACCACGGACCGATCCTTATCGATGCTCGGATGAAGATCGGTTATCCCGGAGAAGTGCTTCCAGACGAGGCGACAGTGAGCCTTGTCGATCGACGTTGGAAAGAATATGGCCTAAGCAGTCATTCTTAAAGCGTATTATCAGAATCCAATGGTTTTTCGGGTGGTTTTTCGCATATTTGTTCAGACGAGACTGACGAAGCCCCTAATAATCCCATTACTTTTTCAAGATATCTCATGGTCTGTTCCACTAATGCCTGAATTTCTGCTTTCTTTTGATTTAACTCTTGTATTTGTTCCTCGATTTGGACAATCTCCATACGTTTTTCAACTAACATCGTTTCTACTTCAAGTTGTTTGGATTCCGAAATACGATTTGCCTCTGAGAGTATTGATTCACTTTCACTACGCGCAGATTGCATAAGCTCATCTGCCTGCTTTGTAGCTTCTTCTTTTACCTGATTTGCAATCCGTTGGGCGCTTAGAAGGGCATCCCGTAGATCCATTTCAATTTGTTCATAGTACTTAAGGCGATTTCCCCATTCCGAGTTCTGTTCTCGCAAACTGTTAATTTGCAAGCGTAGTTCTTTGTTTGCGGCGTTCGCTTCAGAAAACTGACGGTCCATTTCAGCCCATGCTTGATCGACAGCCTCTGGGTCATACCCACGCATAACTCGTTTAAAGTCCGGCGTTTCCAATCTCAGGCCTCCTTCACCTATCTTTATCATAATGTATCATTTTCTTCGCTGTTCGTGTAGTGCTATTTGTCCTATGTATACAGATTAAAGCGAAAACAATGCATAATTAATTGTCTTTTTGAGCATCCTGAAAATGTTATTTAGAAAAGCCTTAAAAAAAGGAGGGACTTAAATTGCAACTAAACGAAATGGAAATGAAGAAAATCCTCGATCAAGGCATGTTGACACGAAGTATCATCGAAACAGAAACTGCCATGAAAAAATGTCAGCTGTATTGTGAAATGGCAAAGGATTCTGCTGTTAAGGGATTTTTTAAAGATCAATCAAAAGGTTTACAAGATGTTATAAAGCATTTCAATCAGGAAATGACCGAATTGCAATAGAAAGGGGGGGCTTAAAAATGAATCAATTTATGGACTTGGATATGCTTTATGATTATGAAAAGGATGCTGCGAGTGCCGCAATGGGATATATGACATTAGCAACACGTGCACATCATGCTAATTTAAGAGATATCTACTTACGATTAGCTACCGAAGCCACTAATGCCCATAGTAAAGTCAGCAAGTTAATTAATCAAAGTGGTGGCATTGCTTGATCTTAGTCAATACTACCGTTAAAGAAGCCGGGAACAATTGTTCCCGGCTTCTTTATTTCCACCAACCAGTAGTTAAGCCCTCGTTAATTTGAGAAATAGAGTAAATTGTTGCTTCATTAATTTTAAAGAGTTGTTGCCCAAAACGAACAATGCCCTTTTCGGTATAATATTGAAGAGCAAAATCCTCTTCTGTGTGATAAGTCGATGGAGTTCGATGTAATGTAATATACTGAACCTTTTGGTTTTCCAAAGAAACTAAGTCTTGTTCGGAAGAAGAGAGGGGAGTCGCACGCCGCAAGTTGTGAATCAACTCCAGAATTTTTCCCTTGTTTGTATAGTAATAAGGATGAAATGGATCATCAGAATTCAATATTCCAAGCATTGCAATTGCATGTGGCCTAAGTTCCCTGTTAGGGATATCAAGCGTGCTAAAAGGATCAAGCCAACTTTCTTGGTATATCGGAGGGCCGCAAACAGCGGCGGCGATAAGAATCATGACACTCAAACTAAGAGCTATTTTATGTCGTTTTAACGTTGTAAGGCGCATTCGCCATGAAAAGATAAGGGCTGAAAACGAATGCATCGATACCCTCCTCCGAGTATAGACCTAATTATTAACTGTTGCACTTAACCTAGGTAGACTAACCAGCTATTTGTCGTGAACGATAAAGCTCTGTTTTGCGCCTAATACGTTGAATAGCGTTGTCTAAGGACTTTGGATGAAGTCCTAAGTGTTCAGACACTTCACGTTGTTTGAATCCCTGAATGAAGTAGTGTTCAAATACTAGGCGTTCAAGATTTGACAAGTCTTTATTCAAGGCTTGAATCATCGAATTAGCCTCATCATTTGCGATTACTAGAGATGCAGGATCCTCCGCGTTAGGCAAAAATTCTAAAAAACTTGCTTCTTCCGATTCTGAAATTACATTATTTAAAGAGTAAGCTTCATTTAAGTTAGAGTGCTTTTGACGAGTGTATTTGCGGATACTATCGATAAGTTTCCGTTTAACAACCATTCTCAAAAAATGAAGAAAAGGGATATTTAAATTTGTGTTATAAGCTAACACTGCTTTATAAATTGCTATTCTTCCTTCTTGAATCAGATCATCATAATCAGCACGAGGTAAAAAATATTTACATGCTATCATACGAACCTCGGGTTCATAGAAAAGAATAATTTCATTCAATGCATCTTCATCGCCTGAGCGCGCTGCTTCAAGCAAGGCCGTTTCTTTATCCATGGCACTAATGTTTAAAGTCATGGCACTCAACTCCTTGTCAAAAATTGCATAAATCATTTCTTTGAGTCTAATAAAGAGTCTAATAAAGATTATGCAATTTGACAAGGATTACTTAGTGGACGATATGTCATATCCTTACAATAATGTATTGCTCAATTAAAAGGTTTTAAGTAAATTCGCTGTTTCGATAGCCGTCATTGCGGCATCAAAGCCTTTGTTTCCTGCTTTCGTTCCAGCCCGTTCAATAGCTTGTTCGATACTATCAGTCGCTAAGACACCAAAAATGATAGGAACCCCTGTTTGTAGGCCCACTTGGGCGATTCCTTTACTAACCTCATTGCTGACAAGATCAAAATGAGGGGTAGCGCCGCGAATAACTGCACCTAGACAAATAACTGCATCGTATCGCTTAGAAAGCGCCATTTTTTGGGCTACGACCGGAATTTCGAATGCACCCGGGACCCAGACTAATTCAATATCAGCCTCAAGAGCCCCATGTCGAAGTAGTGCATCAACCGCACCTGAGACTAACTTACTAGTAATAAATTCATTGAATCGAGCGGCGATAATTCCAATCTTAAGCCCTTGAGCAACTAAATTTCCTTCATACGTTTTCATTCGTCAAACATCCTTTCATATTTGAATCTTAGTATTGTCTAAGTACCTCTGAAGAAACACTTGATTAGTTAATTTTAGTGAACACTGTTCAAATAATGTCCCATCTTCTGCTTTTTGGTACAAAGATATTTAGAGTTTTCTGGTTTAGACGGTATCTCCAATGATACGCGTTCAACTACTTTTAAGCCGTAGCCTTCTAGGCCCACAATTTTGCGTGGATTATTGGTCATTAAACGCACTTGGGAAACTCCGAGGTCCGCCAAAATCTGAGCCCCTACACCGTAGTCACGTAAGTCTTCAGGAAAACCTAAAGCAAGATTCGCTTCAACAGTGTCTTTTCCTTCTTCCTGAAGTTTATAGGCCCTAAGTTTGTTCAATAAGCCTATTCCACGACCTTCTTGGCGCATATAAAGTAATACTCCGCGTCCTTCATGCTCGATTTCTTCAAGTGCCGCCGAAAGCTGGTCACCACAGTCGCAGCGTCTGGAATGGAATACATCCCCGGTCAAGCATTCTGAATGGACTCTGACAAGCACAGGCTCCCCATCATCTACCGTCCCTTTCACTATCGCAATATGTTCTTCTCGGTCAAGAATGCTGAGGTAACCAATGGCTCGGAAGTCACCAAAACCCGTAGGGAGATTTACAGCATCAACCCTTTCAATGAGTTTCTCAGATTGGCGACGATAACTTATGAGATCTTTAAGTGTAATGATTTTAAGATTATGTTTTTTAATAAAAAGTAATAAATCTGGTACTCTTGCCATTGTTCCATCTTCGTTCATAATTTCGCAGATTAACCCTGCTGGTTGGAGCCCGGCAAGACGCGCCAAATCTACAGAGCCTTCAGTATGTCCGGCACGAGCTAAAACCCCGCCCTCTCGAGCCTGAAGCGGGAAAATATGTCCGGGTCTGTGTAATTCCGCCGCTTCGCTTTTGGGGTCTGCCAATATTTTTACGGTTGCTGCACGTTCGAAAGCAGATATACCAGTGGTGCTCGTCACAGCATCAACACTAACTGTAAAGGCAGTCCCATGGGGATCGGTGTTTTCGGAAACCATCTGTTCAAGTTGCAGGGCATGAATACGATCCTTAGTCATAGGTACACATATAAGTCCTCGTCCGTAGGTAGCCATGAAGTTAATGGCTTCTGGGGTCGCCATCTCAGCTGCCATGACAAGATCCCCCTCGTTTTCGCGATCTTCATCATCTACCATAACAATCATCTTACCTTGTTTAATATCTTCTAAGGCTTCTTCAACTGTGTTAAAAGACATGTTATTCACTCCTTTAATTAAATCAATTATGTATTGATAGTTTAGACAAATCCGTGTTCAGTTAAGAAACTAAGAGAAAGATTCTGCTTAGCTTTGCTAGAAGCTGTGTCTGTGCTCAGTCCCATGAAACGAGCAACATATTTGCCTATGAGGTCCGTCTCAAGGTTGACGCTAGCGCCAATTCCTTTTAACCCAAGTGTGGTTTCCTTAGAAGTATGAGGTATAAGGGAGACTGTAAAGAAATCAGTTTCTACATCGATAATTGTTAGCGAAATTCCATCGATGGCAATAGAACCCTTTGGCAACATACTAGAAAGCAGGGAAGGAGGAGCGCTGATTTCAAATACTTGAGCGATGCCCCAGGGGGTAATCCGTCTGATTTGGCCAACTCCGTCTACATGTCCACTGACTAAATGCCCCCCTAAGCGAGTTTGTAGTTGTAATGCTCGTTCCAGGTTTACATGACTTCCGCCTTTAAGTTCGGCTAGATTTGTTTTTGCCAGGGTTTCGGCCATGACATCCACGGTGAATTCACGATCTCCTTTTCGAATGACAGTTAAGCAAACTCCGTTGACAGCGATACTATCACCTATTTGGGTTTCATCAAGGACCTTTTTTCCCTCGAGGGTAAGCTGTCCCGATTCTGGCAAAAGACGAAGAGTTCTAACGACGCCAAGTTCTTCTACAATTCCGGTAAACACGTAAATTCCCTCCCAAAGGCATTAAATAGCCATCCCCATAAAATTTTCCTTCAAAGACAATGGAGCGTTTTACCATTTTAAATACCCAGAAACATGAAGATCGCCTGTTTCTAAATCATAGTGAAGATCATGAAGTGCTTGGGCATCAGACATACACTTCACATGTAAACCCGAAAGAGGAGATGGGCCATTTCCTCCAACTATCTTTGGCGCAATAAAAAACTCCACCTTGTCAACCAATCGGTTTTGAATGAGTGAACCAGCTAAACCACCGCCTCCTTCGAGTAATACACTTGTCATGCCGCGATCTACTAGATCTCGAAACAGTTTCTCTAGTGGAACATGACGCGGTGAATCGTACTGCCAAATTTCAACTTTGTCGTATAGTCTAAAACGTGCTACTTTTTCAGCAGAGGCCGATTGAGTTGTGGCGATAATACAGGAACTTTCTGTTGATGCGGTAAGAATCTGCGCGTTTTCAGAAATCCTTAATTGTCCATCAACAATGAGTCGAATAGGGTCTTTTCCACCAGGAAGACGGCAAGTAAGGGCGGGGTTATCTTGTATGACTGTTTCACTGCCCACTAGGATAACATCATAGTGATCACGAAGTTGATGAACATAATGGCGGGACATCTCATTGCTAACCCAACGTGAATCCCCTGTCTCAGTGGCAATTTTGCCGTCTAAGGTCATGGCCGTTTTATAAACGACAAAGGGTAAGCCCGTCGTAATTGCCTTAATAAAAACTTCATTGATGACAGAAGCTTCTTTTGCCAAGAGACCCACATCTACCTGGATTCCTGCATTACGCAAGCGATTTATACCTTGACCGGCAACAAGTGGATTAGGATCTTCCATTGACACAACGACTCGTTGAATTTTGGCGGCAATCAACGCATCCGCACAAGGTGGTGTACGGCCAAAATGCGAACATGGTTCCAAAGTTACATAAGCAGTGGCACCATATGCCTGATCTCCTGCAGCCGCAAGAGCGTGTACTTCTGCGTGAGGGGTCCCTGCTTTTAAATGATACCCTTCTCCTACAATTTGTTCATCTTTGACGATGACACACCCTACTAAAGGATTGGGACTAGTTCTACCCCTTGCTCTCACCGCTAGCTCAAGTGCTCTACGCATGAATTTTTCATCGTTAAAATTTGGAGTACTTGATTCGTGCATCTGTAGATCCTTTCTTTTATAAAATTAATTTGGGAGTTAGTGTCTCCAAAAAGCATTAAAAATAGATAATAAAAAAACACCCGTTTTCTCCGGGTGTTGGATCAAAAAGTCACAGCTCAAAAAAAGCGCAAAATACGCTTACTTCAAAGTGTTCCTCTTCTCATCCAGACTGTACTGTCGGCCCCGGAATTTCACCGAGTCTGCCAAAGGCTCGCGGGCTTTACCGCCGGTAGGGAATCTCACCCAACCCCAGAGGACCTTTACATCATTAAATTTGTTTCTAGTGTACTCTTTACTTTAGATTTTGGCAACCCTATAATTTACCATGTAAGGCCAGAAACTCATCTCGTAATAAACCCATAAGAATTACATCGTGATAGTTTCCTAGGACAAAACGTGCCTGGCGTTGGCGTCCTTCAATCTTGAAACCGACTTTTTCGTATGCCTTGATTGCTCGGATATTTTCATCCCAGGTATCTAGAGATAGACGGTGAAAATTCCACTGGGTAAATAGGAATCGGGATAATGTAATTAATGCATCAGTTCCATATCCTTTACCCCAAAAGGTTTTATCTCCAATAACAACATAAATGGTTGCGGATTGTCCAGGAATGTTTATTTCCTTAAACCCGATACTGCCAATCAGTGAGTTCTTTTCATTCAAAACAGCATAGCGGTAGGTATCTGATGATCCATCGAGAAATTTGGCGGCAATCTGATCTTTGCTGAGTAATGTATTTAACGGCCAGGCCCCACTTGACCATAAATTAACGTCTTGGTCGTTGTACCAATTATATAACGCATCTATGTCATCTTCTTCAATCGAACGGACAATAGTCTTTCTTCCTTTTAGCACATTAAGGTCCCCTTATATAATGATTCATTAAAGTCTTGCTCTATATTTCTATCATACCATGATTTTTAGTAAGAATGAAAATAGAAATAGTACAATTTTGTTTGATGTGATAACAGTGGGTGTGTAAGGCCATTCATGATGTGTTGGGTTAATTGATAGAAGTACTACACAGTAACTGTAAGGGATATTATTAGCTAGAGGTTGACAGAATCAAGTTGATTTGCTAATATATAAAACGTTCTATAAACGGGGCGTAGCGCAGTTTGGTAG
>JAUZPJ010000180.1 GCA_030706025.1 Bacillota bacterium
AAAAGCAGTCGATATACTTCAAAGTTATGGTATGCATTGTTTTGGTTGTATGGCCGCTCGCTTCGAAAACCTGGAACAAGGCGCATTAGCTCACGGGATTGATGTTCCACGTTTGCTTAAAGACCTCAATGACGCAATAGATAAAAATTAGCATAAATTCAAACCCCACATCGCTTCAAAGTGATGTGGGGTTTGTTTTTGTCCTTAACCAAATCCTAGGAAACTCAATTAACAAAGTGGTCAACTGTTGCATACCTTACAGAAAAAGCCGTATATCGAATAACTAATTATAACCGGCTCTACATATTTCTTCCCCCAGGTGTCATGAGATCTAGCACATAACCTGCTTTTTAATGTAGTACCGCACCTGTAAGGGGGTAGCTAAATGGGAGAACCAAATTCTAAATTACCATTAAATTTAAGCTTGGCTCTGTTTTGCCCGACAAGTTCCGTGGAAGGTAGTGCCACAGTTTTTTACGTCCAACCATTACTATATGGTCGTGTCTACAGAGCGTCTTTGATACTGACCGGAGCCCAATTGTTTTTGGCGTTTGCCAAAGTTCTTTTTGGAATGGAATACATTTCAATGTATAAAATGGACGAAAACATTCGCTGTATACCCATTAAAATTCCCATTGATAAACTATATGAATTAATACATGATGGGGCTAAGGAAGAAGGGAGCTCCATTTCTCAAGTAACCGGAGCTACGACTACTGAGACGGCTGCTATTACCACAACTACTACCGAAGCACCTCTAGTCATTGGGTTAACCGTATCAGCTGATTATTCTACGGCGCCTTTTGCACCAGCAAGCTATTTCGTATTTCCGTTTTTTGCAATATCAGGTATTCGTGGTTCTCTTCCTTTACTAATTCTAATTTTATTAGATACGATCTTTGTCCGAGCTGTAGTTCCCCCCGAAGCGACAGGGGCTAAACCGATACAAAAGCCTCAGCAATAATGACTAAAATACCCCTTGAGCGTCTTTAAAACGTATAAGGGGTGTTGTTTATCTGCGGAGGCTGAAGCTTTCCTTCGCTTTAACCATCGCTACGACGACTTCGTTCACGGGAACTGCTACTCCCGATTCTTGTGCTAGTTTTACAACGGCTCCATTTAAGGCATCGATTTCTGTTCGTCGTCCGTTCTGAATATCCTGAAGCATCGAAGCATGATGCGCAGCTGTTGGTGGTATTAATTTATCGTAAAAATTTGTAAGATAGGTCTCAGCATCCGGCCAAAACATCGGTATGTTCCTGGTTTGTAGTAAGTCAAAAATTTCTCCAACGACCCTATTCATGAGGTCTCGGGTGACAGGTTCTGCGGCCAACTGTCCATAGCTTACTTCGAAAATTGCTCCTAGGGTATTGAGCGCAGAATTATAAATGATCTTTCCCCAAACATATTTCATGATTTCCCGAGAGGCTTTTGTGGGAATTCCTGCTTTAAGAAATACTGCAGCGTAGTCCTCTAGCAGTTCGGGGCTGATGAGGTTTTTAGGGGATCCGATAATAACATCGTCGGCAATAACTGTGACCTTAGTCTCACCTTGAGCTAACGTTTCAGCCCCGAATATGACCCGGCCAAGGATGAGTCGATCTTCAGGGATAAATTTGGCCGCTGCCTCGAGATTTCCATATCCGTTTTGAAAAAGGAAAACATTCGTCTTTTCTCCTACGAGAGGTGCAATTTGTTGGGCAATGATTTCTGTGGCAAATGTTTTGACGGTAATAATAATCATATCATAGTGATTATGAACGAGTTCACTAACATCGGATACTACACTCATAAGTACCGCCGAGTGCTCTCCCCAAATTCCAGATACTTTTACACCATTTGTTTTTATCTTATCAATACTTGCTGATCGGCCTAGCCCCGTTACTTCGTGACCTGCTAAACTTAGAAAGCAAGAATAAACCGTTCCTAAGGCACCTAAACCGACGACTAAGATTTTCATAATAATATAATTCCTCCTCAACGATACATCAAAGTTATTCAAACATTCTTAATCGTACCATACAAGTGTTATTTATACGAATTGCAAGCAGGTTAAAAGTTAGTAAATACAGTTTGACCTTTGCACTTCTCAGGGTCTGTTTATAAGTCAATTTAACGATTCTAAACCCTCTCACATTATACCTTTGTAGGAATATTATGTATATAAGATAGGTGTTGAGGGGGATTAATGTGGCTAGGCAAGTAAACGCTTTGTGGATGATTCAAAGTTATTGGGCTATTTGGTTAGTCGGATCATTTGTCGTCTCAATGATCTTGGGTGGGATCATTTTCCGCAATTATGAATTGACTAAATAGTTTATATCATGAGCAAAGGAAGATCGCGATGATTGCTGCAAATACTATGATGCAAAATGGTCAGAAATCTATGCTTAATGCCCAAAAAACTAGAACCTGTAATACAAAGCCAAAATCATCGAGCGCGATTAACGCGGCTAAGTTCTGGGGGATTTGGCTTCCAGTTCCAACTTTTTTGGCAATTGTCAATTCTATATTTTGGACATGGCTGATTTTAAGTACCGTTGGTTATACCGAATCACCCATCGAAAAAGCAGGCAAATGGATCATTGATGAGTTTTAAGGGGGAGATTTCTTTGAGGCAAGGTAAAATAAGTATGGTTCTGCAAAACTATCTCGGACGATACTTGTACCGCCCCCCCCTTCTTTTCCACTCCCTGTTCGAAGAACGAAGGTTTTCTGAAATGATCTGTCCTATGATTCCAGATGGGCTTCGACAACTGTTTGCCGGTAAACTAAACCCCTTTAACTTGTGCCCACGTTCCGTTACCTTTTGGTACGTGGTTCCTCCTTATAACGCTGTTGGAATTACGGTTGCAGGGTATAACAAAGTGGTTGTGTATTGGCGGCAACTAATTGAGCCCAACGAAACAGCCTATTTAGCATTTAAACTTCTGAACTTAAGAGTCCCCTTCCCGCTTACGTTACTTGTTTTTTTTACGTCCTTGGGACTCTTGATTGGTGGCACGACTTATGGCATCTATCAAACAGTTAATGCTTTATGCGCCGAAAATATTAAGAAATCTGAAGATACTATTGAAGGAGTTCCTGCTACAGTCGATGATTCGAAACAAAGTAACTCACGTCTTGATCCCTTTAAATTGATGCCTAAAATGTCAATCTTTGTTCCTGTTTATGACCAGCATACTTCGATAGGGTTTATTAGCATTGATTTTCGTCACGCGGAGTTCAGTATTTTACAATCCTTGGAACCAAACGAAACCATTGTCAGTTTGTTTAGATTTTTGGACTTATATGCACCGTTTCCATTAATGATTGGAGTTATTATGCTATTAATCGGTATTTTCTTTACTGGAATGCTCTATGATTATGGTCACGAACTACGGTCTTTATCCAATTAAACACACCCTATAGCCATTTTCAACTCTATTGAAGAGAGTAGTTAAACTAAGCAAAATTTGTCAAATTCCTTCCAGCAACGATCTGAAAAATTCTCAAGGGAGTTGTTCTTATGTCGCTATGGTATTTGTGGGCTCATGGTACAACATTATTTATCCAACCTTTTGCCTATTTTTCCCCTCTATTAGCATTTGCGGTCTTTTGTGTCATTGTCTTTATCATTACTTCACTAAAACAAGTGCTAGAAACTAAGGACCAACATGTATTATGGTAATTTATTTTTCTTTTGATAATTCTTTAATACAAAAATAAGCTAGACCGTTTTATAACGATCTAGCATTATATCTTTTAACCTACCTTTAGTCCCTTTTTTGGTTTACTACATAAGGGTTTAGTTTCTTTTATATTTAAGGAACACTAAAGTTAGTTAACATTTATCTTGCGTTTGAGTAGCTACGATGCTTGTAGCACCGTATTTTTCTCTTAAACGTGGTTTTTCGATCTTACCGGTGGGATTACGCGGGACTTTGTCAAAGATAATTCTACGCGGACGTTTGTAACGCGGCATAGGCGTGCAAAAAGCGTTTATTTCTTCTTCAGTACAGTTACAGCCCGGTTTTAGTTCTACAATCGCAGCGGCAATTTCACCCACACGCTTATCCGGCAATCCGATGACCGCGACATCTTTTATGGCGTTGTGGGCACGCATAAAATCCTCGATTTGTACCGGATATAAATTCTCCCCGCCACTGATAATTACATCTTTTTTCCGGTCTACTAAATAAATAAAGCCATCTTCATCCATTCGGGCCATATCCCCAGTAAACAACCATCCATCTTTGAGTGCAGCCGAAGTCGCTTCCGGATCGTTGTAGTAGCACTTCATCAGGCCCGGCCCTTTAACTACTAATTCCCCAACTTGTCCCTGGGGTACAGGGTTTCCATTCTCGTCAGTAGTCTTGACTTCCCAGTTATGACCGGGTACCCCGATAGCACCGACTTTATGAATGTTCTCAGTACCTAAGTGGACACATCCCGGACCAATAGATTCGCTCAGACCATAGTTCGTATCATAATCATGGTTAGGAAAATACTTTTTCCAGCGACGAATTAAGCTGGGTGGTACCGGCTGGGCGCCAATATGCATTAGCCGCCATTGCGAAAGATCATAATCGTCTAGCTTTACATCTCCTCTTTCTATGGCATCAAGAAGGTCTTGCGCCCAGGGAACTAAAAGCCAAACAATGGTAATCTTTTCTTCAGAAACTGTTTTGAGGATCCATTCAGGCCTAACTCCGCGGAGCAATACTGCTTTGCTCCCGGACAGTAAACTACCGAACCAATGCATCTTAGCACCAGTATGGTAAAGAGGCGGAATGCACAGAAAATTATCTTCCCGCGTTTGACCGTGATGTTTCTTTTCCGTGTAACAAGAGGACATGAGACTTTGGTGCGTATGCAGAATTGCTTTGGGAAATCCCGTTGTCCCCGAGGAGAAATAGACTACCGCATCATCTTCGTCGGTAAGTGCGACCTTTGGCGCTTCAGAGGAACAATTGGCCGTAAGGCGGTCATAGTTTTCTGCAAATGAAGGACGGTTTTCTCCTGCAAAAAAGAGAGTCTTAACATCCGGTATCTGATCATAAATCATTTCCATCCGGCTGATAAATTCGGGCCCGAAAATCAGGGCTCTGGTTTCTGATAAACCTAAACAATATTTGATCTCCTCAGCCGTATAACGAAAGTTCAGGGGTACTGCAACGGCTCCGGATTTTAAAATTCCGAAGTAAATTGGCAACCATTCCAGGCAATTCATTAACAGGATGGCGACCTTGTCACCTTTTTTTATTCCCCTCTTAAGCAACAGATTGGCCAGCCGATTTGCCTTCTCGTCAAAAACGCTCCAAGTCATTTCCCGTCGGTATTCACCTGCGGGGTTGTTTTCAATCAGTTCATATTCTAGCCAAGTAACATTATGACTTTCCTGGAGTTCCAAATTAATCTCAGTCAGACATTTTTCCGGTCCATAAACCTGGGCATTTCTCGCTAGTATTTCCGTGATAGGCATTTTTCTCTTTCCTCCCGTTCTTCCATCCAACAAATGGCATTACTAAATAGGAACTCCGTACTTCAAAAGCACTACCACTCCATTATAAAGCACTACAAGCAGTTAATAAACAGTTTATTTCGATAAAAAACTGTTCAAAAAAGTTTGACAATAGGGACTAACATTGTTATGGTAACGGATTCCTCTCATTCATCCTCAGATAATTCCGCCTAGGCGCAACACTTTTATAAGCGGGTCGAATGATTTTTCCGGAATTGACGATTTCTTCGATGCGATGGGCACTCCAACCTGCTATTCGGGAGATGGCAAAAATAGGGGTAAACATCTCTAATGGAATGTTGAGCATCCTATATACAAAACCAGAATAGAAATCGACATTAGCA
>JAUZPJ010000181.1 GCA_030706025.1 Bacillota bacterium
CGACCAGTTCTGCTTCTTGAAGGGCTACGATCGATTCCGCATGTTTTGGTGCAATCCGCCCACACCCAATGATTGCAAAACGAATTTTCTTTTCTCCACTCATTTGAATACAACAACTCTTTTCTTTGTTTATTTTCCAAAGGATCTCTGAAATCTGGCATATCTACAGGTTTAAGGGGAATCTACCGATTCCCCTTAAACCTAACTTGTTTTGAACGTATTAATGTCAATAAAAAGCAGCAAAATCGATTCATCTCAGAATATCTATGTTAAATTTTAAGGATCTTCGCCCGATCTTCTTGAACATCTTTCGTGGCATTTCGAGTATCCACTACGAGCTTGGCCTTCCCAACCACACGTTCATAATCTACGGCAGTGTGATCCGTTAAGATCAAGACTGCATCAGAGCTTGTTAGAACCTCATCCGTCAATGGAACACTTTCCATGTGAAGAGTGCTTCCACCGTGAGGCTCGACGACTGGGATGTAGGGGTCATGATAGGTGATCTTAGCCCCTTGCTGACGTAGGAGTTCAATAATCTTCAGTGCCGGCGATTCACGCATGTCGTCAATATCCTTTTTATAAGCTACCCCCAAGACTAAGACATTGGCGTCTTTTAGACTTTGGTTAACACTATTCAAAGCTCTGACTACTTTGTTGACAACATAATATGATACTTCGACGTTAACTTCTCCGGCTAGTTCAATGAAACGGGTATGAAAATCATATTCACGCGCTTTCCAAGTCAGGTAGAACGGATCAATTGGGATACAGTGACCTCCGACACCCGGTCCTGGGTAGAAGGTTTGAATGCCGAAGGGTTTGGTACCGGCCGCTTCAACGACCTCCCAGATATCAATGCCCATGCGATCACAGAGCATCATCAACTCGTTGACCATCGCAATATTGACAGCGCGATAGGTGTTCTCAAAGACTTTGGTCAATTCTGCGGCGGCAGGAGAGGATACGGGAACAACATTAGCAATGGTTTGATCATAAAGAGTGTAAGCAATCTCTAAACAAACTGGGGTCATCCCTCCAACCACTTTAGAGGTGTTTTTCGTGCTAAAACGCTTGTTGCCCGGATCTACCCGTTCTGGAGAGAAGGCTAGGAAAAAATCCTTACCCACTTTAAGTCCCGTCTTTTCCAAGATAGGAAGGATGACCTCTTCCGTGGTTCCGGGGTAGGTTGTACTCTCTAAAGTAATGATCTGTCCGGGACGAAGGCTCTTGACAATCTCTTCTGTTGAAGCCTTGATGTAAGAGATATCTGGGTCACGGGTAATCGTTAAGGGCGTGGGAACACAAATAATTACGACGTCGCATTCTGCTAAACGCGAAAAATCTGTCGTCGCCACGAGCAGGCCCTTTTTCACCAGGTCTTGAAGATCTTCGTCTTTGACATCGCCAATATAGTTGTCTGCAGCATTTACCCGATCAACTCGCGCTTGGTTTATATCAAAACCGATAACCGGAAATCCCACTTTTCCTTTTTCAACGGCCAAAGGGAGTCCAACATACCCCAGACCTATCACACCTACCTGGGCTTCGTGCTTCTCAATCTTTTTTTTGAGAGTCAGAGCAACGACATCTTCGTTGGTAATAACGTTCTTTACAGTCATCATCTTACTTATATCCTCCTTAATGGTTGGCTACTGCTTTGGCTTCTTTCTTGCGAAAGGTCGGTATCACTGTCTGCAACAATTCGATGACTTCGTCACGTTTTAAATAGCTGCCCCGTTCTCGGACAATATGGGTTAGCTCTTCAAGACGTTCGACATCGATTTGATTAGGTTTAGCAACAAATATTCGGCTGTGTTTTGTTGACGTTGTTCCTTCCTCCGCTGTCAACAACTCTTCATAGAGTTTCTCTCCCGGCCGAATTCCAGTGAATTGTATCTTAATATCAACATCAGGTTCAAACCCCGATAGCCGAATTAAGTCTTTAGCTAGATCCACGATTTTTACAGGTTTCCCCATATCTAGAATAAATATTTCTCCGCCCTTTGCCATAGCCCCGGCTTGAATCACTAACTGAGCTGCTTCCGGAATCGTCATAAAGTAGCGAACCATATCAGGATGGGTAACCGTTACTGGACCACCTTTTGCAATTTGTTTTTTAAAGGTAGGAATAACACTTCCTCTGCTTCCCAAAACATTTCCAAACCTTACGGCTACAAACTTTGTTTGAGAACGGAGATCTAAGCTTTGAATAATCATTTCCACGGTTCTCTTCGTTGCTCCCATGACACTTGTTGGATTGACCGCTTTATCTGTCGAGATTGAGACAAAGGTTTTAACCTTAAATTTATCTGCTGCTTCAGCGAGATTCTGTGTCCCAACAACATTGTTTTTCAGGGCTTCTTCCGGATTACGTTCCATCAAGGGGACATGCTTATGCGCCGCTGCGTGAAAAACAACGCCCGGTCTATATCGTTCAAAGATGAGGAATACTTTTTCCCGATCTTTGATGTCCACTATTTCCGTTATATAGTCGATACTAGGGTGCTCGGCACGCAGCTCTTGCTCAATGTCAAAAATACTATTTTCCCCATGTCCGAGCAGCACCAGTTTCCCGGGATTAAACTTTGCAATCTGACGGCTTATTTCCGAACCTATAGAGCCACCCGCTCCGGTAATGAACACCGTCTCCCCAGTCACATATCCTGCCACTTCTTCCAAGTCAACAGAAACAGGGTCTCGGCCCAATAAGTCCTCTACTTGAACCTGTCGTATGGCATTGACATTAATATCCCCACTAATGATGTCATAGACCCCAGGCATAATCTTTAACTCGACCCCGGATTTTTCACAAATTTGGACAATTTCCCGCACTGATTCGCCTGAAGCAGAAGGCATGGCAATAATAACTTCATCAACATTATGTCCCTTTACAACACGGAGAATATCCTTTCGTGTACCCAACACCGGAATGCTCAATAAATGCAGCTTCTGTTTGGAAACATCATCATCGATGAACCCGATCGGACGCCCATCTCGGTAATTACGGTTTTTCAACTCTCTTGCAGCTAAAACACCAGCGTCCCCTGCCCCAACAATAAGAACCTGCTTCTGCGACCCCGGTACGTGTCGGTCAAAGGCGTTCTCCTGTAAAATACGCCAGATAAACCTCGACCCCCCGATCAAAAAGACCATTGCTAGCCAGAGTAACATTGCTGCTGTATGCGGCAATCTATACACCGCTCTGGCTAAACCGTAAACATAAACCACTGCCACTGTACCACCTGTTCCGACGGTTACAGCATAAACGATAGAGAGTAATTCACCCGTACTAGCGTACTGCCAGAGACGATTATATAAGCCGAAAACATAGAACACGGCAAGGTATAGAACAGTGGCAGCTGTAGCGGTATGATAATACGTTTGATAATATTCGAGGGGGATTGCTCCTTCAAAACGTAAATAAAAACTGCCGAAAGCTGCTAAGTTGATTAACATAGCATCAATCAGCATCAGAATCACTGTTCGTTTGCGAAATGACACTTAGTTCAGTCCCTTCAAAATAAACCTACCCCTAAACTTATCCTTCAAAGTTTACTACAATTTACGTGCCTTTACAACAATACAATCGAATGGTGTGAACTCACTTGGTCCGGTGACCAATTACGTAGTAACTAAAAGGAAGGTAGCTGATTAGCCTTACAGCTAAATAGCTGAAAATAACAGTTACCCCAAATACGACCGGATAAAAAGTCCAATTATTATAATCAATAGTATAGTAGTTCCTTAGAATCTTAATTGCATACTGGTTAAAAAAGATATGGATCAAATAAATTCCAAAGGAATAAGTCCCTAAGTTAGAAATGACCTTTGCCAAGATACTTCTATGTCCAATAAGGTTCCTTGCTAGGTTAAAGAACAGCAAAAATGCTGCAAGCCTTAGGAAAGGATAAATTAGTTCGGGACCCATAAAAAAATACGGTGGAATTGCACTATATCGATACCCCGTGGTTAAGCCAATAATTATGGGAAAGCTTGCTCCAATAGTTAAGACGATCGATGTCACCCAAAACATAGGAGTTAAACTCTTTCCTGAATTTCTTAAGCGTTCAAAATGATCCCAACTATAAATTCCCATACTGAAATAGAACAGATAGGCAATGAAATTAATCTTTAGAGCTCCGAAATAAGTTGTATGCAGTCCTTCCATCCAAAGGGTCTGAACTATTAACAAAACGGCCAGCAAGAGTTCTGCCCTATTATTTTGCTTAAAGAACGTGTAGATTTTGATGATCAGCGGATAGAGAATATATAACTGAATTATAATGGAGAAAAACCATAAGTGGTAGGAAGCATCAGAGTGCAAAATATGTCTGAGCAGGAGTCTTACATTATTAGCTAGCGAGTTACTTCGCATTACGTCCCAATCATTAACGGCTGTGTAAGCCACTGAAAAAATTAAGTATTGGGGAATTATCGATCGTACTCTTTTTTGGTAGAAGGTCATCAAGGAAAATTTAGATTGATACTTCATAGCTAAAACAAACCCAGAAATTAAGATGAATAAGGGCACTGCGAACTGGGAAAATACGTCGATCCACAAATTAACTAAGACCAGGGCATTAAAGTGTGGGATTTCCGTAAAATAGCCCGATGTATGGATTGCAATAACTGCCAAGACAGCAAATCCCCTCAGATAGTTGATTTCTTTAATGATGCCTGCCATGCTATATACTATTCCCCTCTTCAAAGAACTGCAATTCAATCTCTACTTTCATTATACCGCTCTACTGTTAATTCCTTTGACGCCAGAAAACTGAGTTCGCATTTCTTTCTTAGTTTCACCCAGAGCCAGAAGTCTGCCGTATGAGAAACGTTGTACCAGGCTATAAAAAGCCAACGGCCCAAGAAGTCCAAGGACAAAGAAACGAGGCGGCGTAATCGCGATAAAGCGACGAGCCAAGTCCACAGATGCTAGATGCAGATACATTATTACCATGGCAGCTTTTCCAAGGTGAATTAGCGCTTTATTAAGATAAGGAACCTTGGATTTGGATAACGACATACTCAATCCGGCCAAAAGCAATGTAAAAACCAACGGAACCACTAGATTGGTCCCCAAGTAATAATATTGGCGATGTTTCATATCCAATCCGTAATCGAGTATTTTGTGAGTATAGAGATAGAGAAATCCAAGCAAAAGCAAAAGAGCTAACCCAAAAACTTTATTCCGGCTTTCTGGCTTTTCCAATAGTTTCGTTTGCCGGATAGCCTGACCTAAGGCATAAAAAACTAAAGCATATAACCCAACGTCCGCGTTCCAGGGCACAAAGGCCCCTGCCCTATAGCGTGATTCCCAATAGGCTAGGAAAAAACACCCTGTCACTAAAAGCCCCTTGTAAATCGCAGAGGGAACCTTTCGGCACAAGTAATCGTACGAAATTTGGGTAAAAAACAAACATGTTGTAAACCAAAAGGTCGCATAAACCCCCTCTAGAAGGCTACCACCCAATACTAAGGATTCCCAATTCTCACTTAAAAACTGCCCTACAGGCTGACCTCTCCAAATAATTAAGCTGCCCATGAAAAGCGTTAAAAGAACTAAATAGAAACTATAAGGGATTATTAAGTGCTTTACTTTACGCCCGACATAAGCTCCCCATGTTTGGTGTGGTTTGAAGTTGTAGAGATAACCACTCACCAGGAAAAATAGGGGCATATGAAACCAAAACATATAGAACGAGTTGGGACTTCCGGAATGCCCCCAGACCACCGTCAATATTCCGAGGCCTTTTAGAATATCTACCCATTTAACACGCCCGACGTCAGACCCAATGACGGTATCCACGCTCATATCCTCCCTTTTTC
>JAUZPJ010000182.1 GCA_030706025.1 Bacillota bacterium
GAGACTTCATTCAATAGAGATACCTCTCCATCCAACAGATTTACGAAATTCCGCACCGTCGAAGAACTAGTAAAAGTAACTGCATGAATCTCCTTTTCGCGGAGTAGTCGTTGCAACTCTGCCCGATTCGCTCCACCAAGCACCGTCTTATAAACCGGCACATCCCAAACATCTACGCCCATGGCCTTAAGGGATTCCGGTAATACGTCCCGTGCTTCTTCAGCCCGAGCCAGTAAAACCTTTTGCCCCGCTGAAACACGGTTCGCTAGACCTTCAACAATTTTCTCCGCCCGGTATTCTTCCGGCACAAAGGCAACCCGCAGCCCCTTTTTGTCTAAGGCTGCTTCCGTCGCCGGACCAATGGCGACAATTTTAAGTCCCACTAGATCACGAACATCTCGCTCTTGAAGTTTAAGCTCCGCAAAAAATGAATCTACCCCATTAACACTTGTGAAGATAAGCCAATTAAACTCTTTCAAAGAGTTGATTGCCTTCACTAGATAAGACTTGTCCGAAGGAGGAGCAATTTCAATCGTCGGAAATTCCCACGCTTCTCCACCTAATGCTTCAATAGCCTGTGACAACTCACTCGCTTGATGACGCGCTCGAGTCACAACAATCCGCTGACCAAACAAGGGTCTTTTTTCAAACCACTGAAGTTTTTCCCTTAAAGAGACAACTTCACCGACAATAATGATGGAAGGATTCGTAAAACCCTCTTTTTTAACCTCGGATGCTATCGTATCCAGTTGTCCCACGAGAGTACGTTGCTCCGGTCGTGTGCCCCATTGAATAATTCCAACCGGTGTAGTAGGCTTTTTGCCATTTTCCATCAATTTTTGAGCAATTAAAGGAAGGTTTTCCATGCCCATGAGGAATACGAGCGTCCCGTGGGATTGTGCGAGGTGGTTCCAGTGGATGGTAGTTTCATTTTTGGTTGGATCTTCGTGTCCTGTAATAACTGCAAACGATGTGGTAAAATCTCGATGGGTCACAGGAATGCCTGCATAAGCAGGTACAGAAATAGCAGAGGTGATACCCGGTACGACTTCAAACTGAATCCCAGCCTCGAGTAAAGCCTCTGCTTCCTCTCCTCCTCGACCAAATACAAAAGGATCCCCTCCTTTTAGGCGGGTCACGATTTTCCCTTCCAGGCCTTTATCCACAAGTAATTGATTAATTTCTTCTTGTTTAAGAGTATGACGATCAGGAGATTTTCCCACATAAATGAGTTCACAATCTGGGCGAACTAATGTTAAGAGACGCCGAGAAGCTAATCGGTCATAGATTAAAACATCTGCCTTGGCGATACATTCTGAGCCTTTAATCGTGATTAACTTCGGGTCTCCTGGACCAGCACCGACTAAATATACATATCCCTTACTCAAACCGAACACTCCTATCCAAACATGTTAACTATAAAATAAACGTCTTCCTCTGTTTCTTTTATCTTGTTCCTAGCTCTGAACTTCGATCGTACAAACGCGAACCCTCTCTGATGGAGTGGTTCGTTTAAGCCCACGACACCATTAAAGTGAGCGTTGTAACGTTTAGCGTATTTCCGCTAATATTGAAGTAGCCCCTAGAGCAATCAATCGGTCGGCGACCTCAAAACCTACCGTTTCTGGATCAGTACCTTTAGCCTCTGCGCGGATCAGGCGAACTCCATCAACACTCGCCACCATCCCTTGAAGAATAATCTGCCCTTCAACCACTTGCGCCAAAGCCCCTATGGGGACTTGACATCCACCTTCAAGTTTGCGCATCAGAGCACGTTCTGCTCGTACAGCTAGTTCGGTCGTAGAATGATTCAGTTTAGAGAGTAAATCCTGTATATCTAAACGATTCTCGACAATTTCTATAGCAATAGAACCTTGCCCCACCGCAGAAAGCATCATGTCTTCTGGAAGAATCTGAGTAATTCGTGCCTCCCAGCCTAACCGTTTCACCCCAGCGGCGGCAAGAACAATTCCATCCATATTAGACTCTTCTAACTTTCTCCAGCGTGTTTGAAGATTCCCTCGCAAATCCATGAAATTAAGATCTGGCCGATAATGTTTGAGTTGGGCTTTACGACGCAAACTACTTGTGCCAACAATAGCCCCCTTGGGTAATTCTTCAAGACGAATCCCATGTTTGCTTAGATAAACATCCCTTGGCTCTTCACGTTCGCAAAAAGCACAAATCATTAATCCTTTTGGTAACATTGTTGGCATATCCTTGAGACTATGGATTGCCATATCAAGCTCATTATTCAGCAAACCGTGCTCCAATTCCTTCGTGAATAATCCCTTGTCCCCAATCTTAGCAAGGGGAACATCTAAAATCTTATCCCCCTTAGTTTTCATAGGTACTAGCTCAAATTGAAGCTGCGGATACATAATTGTCAGTTGACTTTTGACCCACTCGGCCTGCCACATGGCTAATTGACTATCTCGAGTCCCAATACGAATGTTTTTCATTCTGCCCTCCCATGAAGCACTTGTCCTGGATGTTGATTTACAGCTGCCACCTGACGTTTTGTTTCTTCATCTTCAACATCCAAATCAAAGAGGTTTTGTAAAATTTCCGTATAAAGATGGCCTTGGCTTGTCGTAGCATATTCCTTAAGATTTGTAATAGGTACATGCAAGAGTTGGTTAACGATGGAATTAGCCATAGAACGAACAAGCTTTTCCTGTTTTGGAGTTAACCCACCCAAACGCTCAAGTGCGCGATTTAATTGTAACTCTTTAATCTCTTGCCCTTTTTGCCGTAAGGCAACGATTGTTGGAACAACAAACAGCGAATTATGCCATTTAAGGAAAAGGTTCATTTCTTCATCAATGATCTTCTCAGCATTTTTTGCAGCGATTTCTCGTTCCTGATGATGGCGGTCAATAACTCCCCGCAAATCATCGATATCAAATAACGTAATATTTGAAATAGATCCTACTTCTGGGTGGATATCACGCGGTACTGCAATATCAATAAGAAGCATAGATCTTCCCTTTCGTTTGTTCATGATTCCTTGCATTCGTTCCGGTGACAAAACAAAATGGGTCGAAGCAGTTGCAGAAATCACGATATCGACTTCTTCAAGATAATGGTCCATATCATCGAAACGCACGGCTTGACCAGAACATTCCTTGGCCAAGACGACGGCTTTTTCATAAGATCGATTCGATACCAAAACGGTAGAAGCTCCTGCGGCTACTAAGTTTTTGGCAGTCAGGGTGCTCATCTCCCCTGCTCCCATAATTAAGATGCCGATGCCTTCAAGTTCTCCAAATTGTTGTTTGGCAAGTTCCACAGCGGTGTAACTGATGGAAACAGGATGTTGGTCAATCAGCGTTTCAGTACGTATGCGTTTACCAACCGCTAAGGCAGTCTGGAAAAAAACATTGATGGCTTTATTCGTGACAACCGAATCGTTCGCTTGTTCATAAGCATGAGCAACCTGTCCAAGAATCTGAGTCTCCCCCCGTACCATCGAATCCAAACCGGAAGTAACTCTAAATAGGTGGCGCACAGCATCGTACAAGGTGTGTACGTAAAGATACTGGTCGATCATCTTTTCCTCGATTCCATGGTGACTGGCTAAGAACCTCTTTATAGAATTAATTCCGGTCTCAACATCGGTTGTGACCGCATAGATTTCTGTACGATTGCAGGTACTTAGGATCACGACTCCTTCAAGACCAGGATAACTTTTAAGCCTTCTTAAAGCATCCTTTATTTGGGAAGGATGAAAGCTCATTTTTTCTCGTATTTCAATGGGTGCGCTTAAGTGATTTAATCCAATAGCGACAGGAAACACTGCTCTATCACTCCTTCTGCCTCGGCCAAACGTTCAGCTTTGATAAGTCCCCTTACTTCGCCATCCGTCGCTCGATCCCAAAAAATACCCCGCTTTTCAGGCGGTAACTTGGTCTTGGCAAGGTTCCTCCAAGTTTTAAGCAAGCGTAGATATTCGGCCATTTCGTGGCCATAAAGGTTTTCCAGCTCAGCTCGGACCTGCCGTGCAACAATGGGACTGCTTCCCCCTGTCGAAACGGCAATTTTTAAATCCCCACGTTCCATAATCGATGGAACAATGAAACTACATTTCTCCGGGTCATCCACTACATTCACAGGTCGATGATGTACTGTAGCATCAAAGGACACCTGGGCATTAACGTCCTCCTTTTCAGTACATGAAAACACTAGAACAGCCTCATTAATGTCCCCTGAGGAATATTCTTTTTCTGACCAAACACAAGTATCCTCGTTAACCAATATTCTAAGCTCTGGAACGAGCTGCGGGGAGACAATATGAACCAATGCCCCATGTTCAAGCAGAGTCTGAACTTTGCGCAAAGCTACTACTCCGCCTCCAACGACCAAAACCGGCTGAGCTTTTAGGTCCATGAAGAGTGGATAATACTGCGACATAAAAATAGTCACCTTCTCCAACTTTTACTTGTTTCAACTTAATATTTTACCATTTTCCCTGTTATAAATGAAATATCTTCTAATTATACAATAATAAATAAACTCCCGCTATTCCAGACTAATTATATTATGAAGCATACGAGTGTAATCCCGGTAGAAAATAGTTGACCCCGAAGAATGTAAACAACACCGCTACAAACCCAAAAACAGCCATCCAAGCTGCCCTTTTTCCTTTCCATCCATACATAAGCCTTGCATGCAAATAAGCTGCATAAATAATCCAAGTAATCAAAGACCACGTTTCTTTGGGATCCCATGACCAGTACGTACCCCAAGCATAATTGGCCCATATTGCACCCGTGATGATACAGAGTGTCAAAAGGGGAAACGCAAATCCGACAACCTTATAGGACAGCTCATCGAGTACATCAAGCGAAGGGAAACGCGAGACAATTCCCTTTGAATTTGATTTTTTTCCATTATCCTCTTTACTCAATTTAAGCAGATACATAATCCCAATTCCGAAGGATACGGCAAACGCTCCATAGGCAAACATTGCCGTCACGACGTGGAAGGTAAGCCATTGACTCTTAAGTGCCGGAGGAACTGCTTGCGCAATGCGCTCCTCAGGACCCATACTCATAATAATAAACATCAAAAGTAAGAACGGCACGGGTATTACAAATGCGCCAAGGGCCCTCAATTTATAGCGAAACTCTGCAAACAAATAAACTGCCATAATTCCTAAACAAAACGTCAAGAGAAATTCGTAGCCATTAGAAAGTGGTGGGTGCCCCGAAGTGATCATTCTAAGAACGATCGCAATGGCGTTGGCAATCACAGCGATGACCGTCAGAAATGTCGCGGATCGCCCAACAAGTTCATTTTTAGTGCCGATCCAGACCCAGTACAACAACATAGATAAGGTACAGGCCATAACCAAAACGTAGAACATAGCTGTTTCAAGGCTTTCTAACATAAAGTGCCCTCCTCAAATTGTCTGATCATTTCGTAACGGAACTAACAAATTGCTCTAAGGCTTGGTGGGTAAGTGCCGTCACCTTGCCCGATGAAGCTCCCACTGTTAAAATTCCTTGTTTTCCATTCTCAGATTGCAAAATTCCGGAGATAACCACAGGTTGCCAGTAAAAGGCAAGCAATAGTCCCCCTAATAACATCGCGCATCCCAACCAAATGACGACGACTCCTGGATCCTTCTTTACTTGTAACCCTGTGAATCCGCTAATCCCCTCAAACGTTAGCTTATAGGTTCCCTGCACATCGACTGTTTGCCCGGGAGTAAGCTGGCCGGTCTGAATTGGTTCTGCCCCGGTACCTTTATCTACCTGGAAAAGAACTGCC
>JAUZPJ010000183.1 GCA_030706025.1 Bacillota bacterium
AATATCTCGTAAAAGGGGGTAGAGTAGGCAAAACAGCCGGGTTCATTGGCGGACTGTTGGATGTCAAACCTATCTTACATATAACGCGGGATGGAAGAATAGAGCCTTTTTCGAAAGTTCGTTCCCGACGTGCAGCTATTAGGAAATTAGTTGACACGATGGAACTAGATATTTTTAATCCGGAACAACAAGTAATTGGAATCTCACATTCAGCCTGTTTAGACGATGCTAACATTTTGGCCGATGAAATTCGCCAACGCTTCCAAGTGAAGGAAATCTGGATCAGCGAAATCGGCTGTGTCGTTGGTAGTCACACAGGTCCGGGAACTCTAGCGCTTTTTTATCAACACGAATTATTTTAAACTAGGAGGATGTACTTCTTTGAAATTCCTCACAACTTTTATTCTTGCAATTTTCATGATGGTTACTATTGCTCCCAAAACATTTGCCCAAGATACTTCGGTGAAAGTTCCACAGGTACGTGGAGAGGGTGCTTACTTGATTGACGTTAAGACTGGGCAAACCCTCTTTACGAAAAATCCTGATAAGCTATTAGCTCCTGCAAGTACAACAAAAATAATGACCGGACTATTAGCAATAGAACGTGGAAATTTAAACGACACTATCACTGCGAGTTCAACTATGCTAAATAATAAAGTTGTTTATGGCACTCAGATTTACCTTAGACCCGGTGAAAAAATGTTATTGAAAGATTACTTGTATGCCATGTTATTAAACTCCGCCAATGATGCTGCTGTCGCAATAGCTGAGCATATCGGAACTGATTTGCCGGACTTTGTCGGAATGATGAATCAACGTGCCGCTGAAATTGGGGCAACAAAGACCCATTTTCTTAACCCTAGTGGTTTAACTGAAAACGGGCACGTCACAACAGCTCACGATCTCGCACTTATTGCACGTGTCGCCTATCAAAATCCTTTATTTGCGCAATATGTTCGAACCAAATCGCATACGATCTCTCGATCTAGCACCAATGTCCCTACGTTGATGGTCAACGAAAATAAGTTACTATGGAGAGATTCTGATGTAGATGGTATCAAGACGGGCTATACTGCTGCAGCTGAAAATTGTCTTGTGGCTTCAGTAACAAAAGATGGGCGTCAATTTATCGGTGTGATCCTTAAATCCCCAGGACGAGAAATTTACACTGATATGCAAGATATGTTCGAATACGGATTTACTCAGTTTAAAAATACCATATACAAACCTTCCGGTTCGGTCTTGTCTACAATAACCGTCAAAAATGAATCAGTTAACCTCATTATTGACCAACCCATTTATATAACACAGAAAATTAACGAACAAGCTCCCGGTTTAAATTTGCGTATAATTCCTACTAACACGGATGTTCTTAACTCTGTTGAAGAAGGTCAAGTTGTTGCCAAAGCGGAAATTCTAGACGGAGAAGCCGTTTTAAACAGTTTTCCATTGAAAGCTTCAAGAACAGTTTCGCCACCACAAGTCCAAAATAAGAGTTTGTACTCGAGTTTTATACCTTTAATAGCGGGTTTAATATTAATAGGGATCTTTATAACTTTGTTCAATAGAAAAAGATATGCAACTCGCTATAAGAACAGGGAAGCAATGTTAACGAGAAGAAGGGAGTCCAATTAGTGAATCAAGTTACCAGACAATTCTTCAATCATAGTTTAAAGTTTATCGGATTCTGGATTGTTGTTGGAGGACTTATCTTTCTTGTCGGCCACTTTATTCATTTGTTTTTACCTTTTATACTTGCATTTATTATGACTGCAACGATCAACCCACTTCGGGATTTTCTAGTATATAGAGTCCGCATGCCTCAAAAAATTGCTGTTCTAACTGCAATGCTCATTGAAATCGGTGGGTTAGGAGCAGTTATTGCTCTCTTAGTTATTCGCTTAATTCGAGAAATCCAGGAAATTTATATTCGATGGCCCTATTATAATGAATTACTACAACGATTTATTTCACATTGGCTTACCAAATTAGAAATTTACTATTTAAGGTTACCGGGTACAAATCACGATACGATCAGTAATACAGTCAAGGAGTACATGAATTCTATTCCAGTCGTACTAACAAATATATTATCGTTTGCCGCCAAAATTCCGGAAATTATTATCGTTGTTGTCATTGCGTTAGTCGCAACATTTTTTATGTCCAACAGTTCAAAACAATATCTTTATCAATTTCTGCTTATTTTCCCCAAAGAGTGGCGTGAACATCTTAGTGATTTAGGACGGGATTTCTCACGTGCCTTTGCAGGTTTCGTCAAAGCAGAATTTATCGTATTCTTAATTACTCTGTTTCTTTCCATTTCAGGATTGATGATGATTCATTCTAAATATGCAATCATTCTAGGAACAATTACTGGGATTTTTGGAATATTACCGGTTTTAGGAGTGGGCATAATCCTCATACCTTGGTCAATCTTAGCTTTTATTAGTGGGCATGGTCTTTTAGCGATTAAACTCATTCTACTCACAACCATTATTACAATAGTAAGACATATTATCGAGCCTAAAATTCTTGGTGACAACGTAGGATTAGATCCGCTCTTCGTTCTTGTGAGTATGTATATCGGCCTTGCTTCTATCGGGGTAGTTGGGTTAATCTTGGGACCGTTTATACTAATTGCTTATCAAGCTTTACAAAAGGCTGGCGTTTTTCGCAATCTCTAAAAAGGAATAAATAGTTTTAATAAAAGCTGTTCAGAATAACTCTGAACAGCTCTCGTTTGGCTATAAGTCTTATTTTCCTTTATAATAAGTCGTAAAGGGAAAATAGTAATATTTTTAGGAGTTGACTTTTCTTGAAAAATGAAAAGAAGGTTTTTACTTTGACATATGGTTGTCAAATGTCTGAACGTGATGCCGAAACAATTACTGAGATCGCGGGTCAGGCCGGGTATTCTCGTTCAGAAGACTTAGACACTGCAGACTTAGTAATTATCAATACCTGTTGTGTAAGGGAAAGTGCGGAAAATAAAATACTAGGAAAGATAGGAGAACTAAAGAAGTTTAAAGAAAAAAATCCGAATTTGAAAATTGCTATATCAGGTTGTATGGTTCAACAACCGGGTGCTCTGGAACGCCTGAAGAAGCGAGCACCACATGTAGATATCTGGGCAGGAACTCATAATTTGCATGATTTTTCCTCTTTGCTGCAGCGAGCTGAGCGAGGCACAAAGGTTGCAGAAATATGGCAAGAACCTAAAGTGAACTCAGAATCTGCTCCACTTGCAGAGCAGGGCAAGTTACAAGCAAACGTCAATATCATGTATGGATGCAATAATTTCTGCTCGTATTGCATTGTCCCCCACGTGCGTGGTAGGGAAAGGAGTCGTAAACCTGAAGAGATTATTAATGAAATTAAAGATCTTGTGGCAAGCGGATGTCGCGAAGTTACATTATTAGGACAGAATGTAAACTCCTACGGCAAAGAGTTTTTACCGAGCTATGATTTTGCAGATTTACTTCGTGATGTGGATCAAATTCCACATTTGTTAAGGATACGCTTTATAACTTCTCATCCTAAAGATTTATCAGATAAACTGATTGAAACGGTAGCTAAAGGTGATAAACTATGCGAACACTTTCATCTGCCAATTCAATCGGGCAGTGACTTAATTTTACAGCGCATGAATCGGAAATATACTAGGGAATACTATATAAGCAGAGTTCGGGAAATCCGCAAACTTGTTCCAAACGCCAGTTTGACGACCGATATTATAGTTGGTTTTCCTGGTGAATCTGAAGAAGATTTCGAGCAAACATTAGAAATCATGAGACTAATCCATTATAGTCAAGCGTTCACATTTATGTTTTCTAAACGTTCAGGAACGCTCGCTGCTTCGATGGAAAATCAAATTCCTTTAGATGTAAAAAAACGGCGTTTACAGAGATTGATGAGTGTACAAAACAAAGAAAGTCTAGATTGGCGGCAAGGTATGATTGGGAAAAGTTACGAAGTACTTGTTGAAGGTCCCAGTAAAACGAATCCCACTCGCTTAACCGGCCGAACACGTGGTAACGAACTTGTAGTGTTTAACGGTAATTCTAATCTTATTGGGTCCTTAGTTAACGTAAGGATCAATGAAGCAGGATCATGGACACTTGTAGGTGAAATTGAATAAATCTTAAAAATCTACACTAGATTATGTTGCAGGAATTAAGTGTTCCATGTAGAATGTAATATGCGGAGGTGTTAAAGTGAACAATGAAATTATAGAAAAGGCTGAGCTTCTAGCTGATGCGATTGCACGCAGTTCTGAGCTTGCCGAGCTACGCAGCAAGGAAGATGCTTTGAGTGCTGATGAGTCTGCCCAAAAATTAATTGCAGAATTACAGAAGGCCCAAGAACGCTTCATGGAAATTCAACAAAGTGGAAATGAGCTTTCTGAGATGGATAAAAATGCAGTTGATGAAATTGAGACCAAAGTAGAGGCAAATCCTGTTATTGCCGCTTATATGAAAGCACAAGACGACTTTACGGAAATGTTGGATAATGTAAATGCCATTCTAGCTGGAGCTATCGCTGGTTCTTCAGAAGGTTGTTCCTGTGGGGATGCCGGTTGTAGCAGTGGTGGGTGTCATAGTGGGGGTTGCGGGTGCTGAGCACGTTAATACCAGACTAAATAGACGTTATCTTAAAAAGGGAAGGGCTAAATCTGTAGCTCTTCCCTTTTGGATAAACTTGGGCTGAAATAATTCTTAAAGAGGAGACTTCCTGGTATGACAACCCCGATGCTGAAACAATATCAAGGAATTAAAGCGAAAGCACCTGATGCTATTCTTTTTTATCGATTAGGTGATTTTTACGAAATGTTTGGAACGGATGCGGAGTTAGCCGCACCCATTTTGCAAATTGCATTAACTGCTCGTGATGCTGGAGATGGAAAACGCATTCCTATGTGTGGTGTTCCATATCACGCCGTAGACAGCTATTTATCAAAACTCGTTAATGCAGGTCATAAAGTTGCTATTTGTGAACAGGTCGAAGACCCGAAAAAAGCTAAAGGGATTGTCAATCGTGAAATTATTCGTGTTGTTTCTCCTGGGACATTAACGGAGTCCATGCCAGAACGAGCAAACCGCTATTTAGCAAGTATCTTCTTTTCAGAAGACTGGGGGTTTGCTTTTCTTGATTTGTCAACTGGAGAATTTGCAATTTTCCAAACTCAGGAACTTGATGTTTTGCTTGCGGAATTGTCTCGAATTAACCCGGCGGAACTCATACTCCCCCCCGACCTTGCTAAAAAGCCTAAATTATGGATTGGCTATTATTGTACAGTGCGCGAGGAAAAGACGTTTTGCGGTCCTGACTTGCAAAATCGATTTGTGGAACAGCTTGCCTTGTTACGAGAATTCCCTGTAGCAACACAAGCAGCTACTGCATTATGGGCCTATGTATTGGAAACGATCCCAGGTTTGGATCCGACTCATATCATTTCTGTAAAAACGTATCGTTCAGAGCACTGGATGTTTTTGGATCAATGGACACGTCGTAACCTAGAACTTACAGAATCGCTCCGAGATCAAGGGAAAAAAGGAACACTTCTGTCCGTTTTAGACTTAACCCAAACAGCCTTTGGAGGGAGGCTATTGAAACATTGGATCGATAGACCTCTATTGGTGTATGAAGTGATCGAAAGACGTCTTAATGCTGTGGAAGAACTGACTGTTGACTCATTTCTTCGAAATGATTTATATAAGCTTCTTTCTAAAGTATACGATTTAGAGCGTCTAATGGGAAAGGTTTCCTATGGGAC
>JAUZPJ010000184.1 GCA_030706025.1 Bacillota bacterium
AGCAACTCTGCCGAGCGTAATTTACCATTATAGTTGAATCCCATAGCATGACCATGTGCTCCAGCATCATGGATAACGACAATATCACCAATATCCATTCTGGGCAACGCCCTATCTATTGCAAACTTATCGTTGTTCTCACACAACCCCCCTGTGACATCATAAATATTATCACACGCCCAATCCTCTTTCCCCACCACTGTTATGTGGTGATAAGCACCATAGAGAGCAGGACGCATTAAATTGGCCATACAGGCATCTAAACCTACATAATCTTTGTAGATCTCTTTCTTATGCAAGACCTTCGTAACTAAGTAGCCATAGGGACCCAAGATCATCCGTCCGCTCTCCAGGGAGATCTTCAAAGGGTCCAACCCCTTATCCACAATCAATTCGTCGTATGCTTTCTTTATCCCTTTACCTATAACATCGAGGCTAACCGGCTCTTGTTCAGGTCGATAAGGAATCCCAATACCCCCGCCGAAATTAACTAATTCGATTTTGATCCCTAACTTCTCGTGTATCTCCCCGATTAGTTTAAACATCATGGTGGCTGTCTCAATAAAATAATTAGGATCAAGTTCATTGGAAATAATCATCGTATGGATCCCGAAGCGTTCGACTCCCTTTTCCCGGGCAATTTGATAGGCTTCAAAAATTTGAGACTTTGTTAAACCATATTTAGCCTCAGCCGGTTTCCCAATAATCGCATTTCCTCCTTCGCGTAAATCACCTGGATTATAGCGAAACGATAGGATTTTGGGCATGCCAATATTTTTCTCTAAGTAATCAATATGCGTGATGTCATCGAGATTAATGATTGCGCCTAATTCTTTAGCTTTTGTATATTCATCAGCAGGCGTATTATTCGAGGAAAACATAATATTTTCGTCAAGAATGTGTGCCTTTTCCGCTAAAATAAGTTCTGCTATTGAACTGCAATCTGCTCCGAATCCTTCCTCACGCAAGATTTTTAGAATATATGGGTTAGGTGTTGCTTTGACTGCAAAGTACTCTTTAAACTCCGGAGCCCAACTGAACGCTTCTATTAACTTACGGGCATTTTCGCGAATGGCCCGTTCATCATAAATATGAAACGGTGATCCGTATCGATCGATCATTGTCTCCAACTGTTGCTTGTTAAATGGTAATGTTTTTTCTGCCATTAATGTTTCCCCCTACTTCAATGTATGCTCCAAATAAAAAAGCAGTTAAAGAGCGCACTCCTAAACTGCTTGATAAGCAAGCGAATCTCAAGAATAGTGCTCCACCCATATATAGGTGACAGTCATGTACCTATTAAATACATAACCAGTAAAAGACCTTATACCACAGCCTTTTACTTCGGCAATTATTCCTTTCTGCACACCTCATCGCCGGATCGCTAAGTGTACTTACTCTTAATAATTGCACCTCTATCTTAATTATAAAGCTGTTTAATTATGCAACAATATTGGAATAAATGTCAAATAAAATTTTATTCTTCCGGTATTGAAAACTGGTGACAATAAAAAAGTAGGGCAATTATCCTGCCCTACTCGTTCTGAACTCGTCAATTGAGCCTATACGTTTTCGACAAATCGTTAAACCCGGTGAATCGGGTATTTTCATCAAATCGTATAGTCCTGGTTTGATCATTTGTGTCTTATCCGGACGGGGATCTTGTAACAAGATAAATCCCTGTGGAGCTATAAAGGGAAAGAACCGATGGAAGTCTTGCGGTCCTGCCTCTTTAATATTCTCTCCGTCGAAGAGTAACATATTAATCTGAAGAGGCTTAGTTTCTAATTGTTTGACAAACTCTTGGGTAGTACCGTTAATAAAATGAGTATCTCGTGATTGTTTCATGTACTCACCGACTTCTGGCTGGATATCGACCCCAATCGATTTTTCAGCATAAGGGGTAATTTTATTAAAAAGTGTGCATTGATATAATCCAAGTTTTACAAATACTTTCGGTCTAACAAGTCTAGCTAGGTTAATGATAAAATCTTCGTTCCCACTTAATCCCATCTGTCCTCAACCCTTTCTGACCTAAACGTTTTTAGCGATTCGGCCTTTTTTTATATCATATTCAAGAGATCGGAGAATATGAAGGATTGATAAGAATATTTTGAATATTCTTATCAATGGCGTCCATACAATGAACGATTTTATCCCATAAAGACGTACTCAGCTTATCTCTGCCTTTTGCCCTTGGTCCGGCCATGAAATCTCATATGCTCATACCCTTGGCTTAACCCTATATCTCAAAACAGTTTTTAAGTTTGCCGGTTCAACTTTTCTTACATCGGAAAGATATATTTCTCGATGTTGTAACGAAGTTATTTCAAGATCATGATTCAATATAAATTCTTTCATTAATTCGAAGCTTTGAGGTTCATTATCATAGGAGCCTACATGAAGGATTTGTACAGATAAGCCATCTTCAACTATACCGAAGGTTACCTGATTTAGTAATGGATGTGGTTTCTTTTTTCTTACAGTTTCAAAGGCTCTTTCTACGACTTCGTCCGTGACGAAATCGGGTTGTCTAATCATGATCGTATATAACAACTCATTCTTATCGAGTGTGTCTAATTTCTTTCCTTCTTCCGTCAAATCCCATAGCCCTTCTAAGGGATAGACTGTATATTCAAAATATCCTTCTGGAATATATCCTTGCTTTGGCATCATTCTGATTGCATAAGCCAAGGAATAAAGAACACCGATTTCTTCCGAGAATTCTTCACCATTGGGATTCCCTTCACCCTTTAGCATAAAAAACTTTTGTTCTGGAACCGTTATAAGTTCGGGTTTTTGTTTTGGCAAATATAAATTCTTCTCTTGCTTTTTCCATTCATGCTTCATTTGCTGGGTGCTCCCCCTATATACGATTTTATATAGTTCATTAGTTTTCTACATCCGTACATTACAATAATACCAGCAAGATAACGTTAAAATCCTGCCACTGGACATCTTCTCCAGATGTCTTAAGTTATCCTGCTCCTGCTTCGCTTCCTTCAGGCTCTCCTCAAGTTTTTTCCATAAAAGCATAAAAAATGGCGTGCAGCAATAATTTTCGCACGCCATTTATCCTTAAAGTATTCAATCCATAGTTGCTGTTCGAATCTTCCTATTAGCTCTTCAAGAAGTTTAAAGTTATTAATAATAGTTGTTGATCATCTGGTCACAAAATAAACCTGGCCATCTTTTATTGAGTCGATAATGGCCAGGGATTCTAGCTGAATACCAGTCTCATTTACGAGTTTTCTACCCCCTTGAAATGATTTTTCTATAACGATACCAGCTCCGGATATCTCCGCGCCACTTTGTGATAATAAATTAATTAATCCCATGAGTGCACTACCACTTGCTAAGAAATCATCGATAATTAGGACTTTGTCATTTGGATCTAAAAACTCTCTTGATATTTTAATGGTATATTCTTGATCTTTAGTATAAGAATACACTTTTGCTTCATAGACATCTTGGTTCATATTCAAACCTGCATGTTTCTTTGCAAATACGACAGGAACACAGTTAAAGTATTGAGCAACGATACTGGCAATGGCAATACCGGAGGTTTCAAGGGTTACTATTTTTGTAACTTGTTTGCTCGAAAACCGACGTTTAAATTCCTTCCCGATTTCGTTAAATAATGTAATATCTAATTGGTGATTTAAGAAGCCATCTACCTTAACAATTCGATCTTCAATTATTTTTGCGTCTTTGCGAATTTTATCTTTTAAGAGTTGCATTAATGGCATGCTCCTTCCACTAAAATGAAAACACTCCTAAAATCCTTTCAGGAGTGATGTTAGTATAATTTATATAATATCAAGGTAACTAGATTATCGCAATTGAAAAACCAAAAATATTACGACACTTGAATTAGATATTAGCATAACCTTTTATAAGTACTCTTTAATAATAGTGCATCTTTTTCAACTAGAGGCCCTTCTAGAATTACGCATCCTTTAACGTTAAAATCTTTCAAGGCTTTTAAACATTCTACATAATTGAAATCACTTTCTGATAAGGGAAGATGATGTTTTTCTCCTTTTTCATTGTAATTTATTCCACCCATGTGAATGTGTAAGTCGTCAAGAGCTGCTCTTCCGAGCTCATCCATAACGTATTGTAATATTTTTGCGAAATCATGATAGCCTTTTAAACACCCATTTCCTCTTGCATGAATATGAGAAAAATCAATACATAACTTACATTTACCAACCTCTTTACAAAGCGAAACTAACTCCTCGAGGGTCCCAAACTGAGTTCCTTTTCCAGTGGTCTCAAGTCTAATATCTACTTCTGTATAAGGAAGCTTCAGTAAGTTTTCCTTTATCGTATTATAGGTTTCTTCCTTTGTGTCTTGTAAATAATAACCAGGATGAACTATTAAACTGCTACCTTTAACCTTTGATAATCCCTCCATCGCTTTTATTATTCTTTCTACTGACTGTTCTTGTTTATCTGGCTGATCTGCATTTAGATTTATATAATGTGAGCCATGAGCCGAAAGATAAATCTCATTGTCTAACTTAGTTCTCAAGATTATGTCCTTATTTTTATCTGTTACATTGACGTTTCGCACAAACAGAAGCTCCATTGCATCCAGACCAATTGATTTTATATATTTAATCCCCGTCGCATAATCAATCTTTTTCAATCCACTTCCTATTGGCAATCCTGATATTCCAAATAATAATTTATCCATATTTTTATCCTTGTATTTCTAAGGGTTTGCGACGTCGAGTTAATACACGCATAGTTCTCCGATGTCGCAAACCCTCTATATATTATGATGGAAAACTCTATAATAAAAGACTTAACCAAGCACTACAAGCGTAAAAATTCAGAACTTGCAATCTCGCAAATGGCTTAAGAGTTCTTTATGCGTTCTAATTAGAATCTGAACATCTTCTTCGGGTATTTTTTCTAATGCTGAAATCATAGCTCTATATGACAGCGCGTTTTGGGAAGACTTTTTGGATAGCTCTTTGCCTTTCGAAGTTGACGTTAAATGGATTTCTCTTCGATCATCTTCAGTTATTTTCCTATCAATTAGCTCTAGCTTAACGAGACTATCTACATTGACGCTAACCGTACTTTTGGGTAGATTCAGCTTTTCTGTTATCTCTTTAAGAGTTATTTCAGGGAAGGCACCGATTATATTTAAAATTCCCATCTGTTGTAAAGTAATTCCTAGGCTATCAGCGTTTTGTGAAGTAAACTTTGTTAAAACTCTACTTATTAACATAAAAGATTGAACCACTTCTCCCGCCTGATTAACCTTGGGGTTTTGGTAATCCATGATAAAAACCTCCAATCTATAGTCCATTTCAATAATATAGTACATTATTGAAATGTTCAACTATGAACTTTAAAATACCGTTTGCACTAAAAACATATAAACTGCCGTTCCAATTCCAATGCTCAGAAGAGCATTGCCTTTCCAATTATGAAGTAGAATAATACCAATAATAGAAATTGCCTCAGGAAGAATATTTGCCGGGCTTTTAAAATTGACTCCTTTAAGGCAATATACCACCAACAAACCAATGGCGGAATACGGCAAAACTTTGCCAAAATAAGTGATAAATGAATTGTTTCCTTTATTATTATGAAATAAGGCAAATGGCAAAAACCTTGTTATTACCGTACCAAACGTTACCATGCAAATAATAATGAACGTCTGAACAGATGTTAAAGTCATCGTACTCCCTCCTTTTCCAATTCCTTTCGAAATACTGTCAATATCGCTAATATAGCAATCATGG
>JAUZPJ010000185.1 GCA_030706025.1 Bacillota bacterium
ATACCCAGCAAGAGAAATTGGACGTCTTCAATGTGGCTGACCGTTTACATGCTTCGCATCTTGAACTTTGGCGTGAGGTGAAGAGCAATTGGCCGGAGGTCTACTCCGATCTGCCCCTGCAGATCGAAGTAGACGCCCGCTACCGTCACAGCAGAGCGATGTTCACTGGTCCCGGGTATAAGGAGGGAGAGTATGGGGCAACCTTCTAAAATCTCAGCACGGCAGGCTACAGCTTTACTTACTACTATAATTCTGAGTACAGCAATTCTTGTCGTCCCGTCAATTACTCTTACGAGGGCAGACCGCGGGGCTTGGCTGTCCATGCTTATCGCTACCTTGGCTGCCGTTCCTCTCGTCGCATCCTATTCCCCACTGGCAACTTTTGCCCCAAATCTGCGTCTTACTGACCGTCTAACCCTCTTGGTAGGACCTCTGTTTGGGCGCGCTTTATCCTTTGGGTTTTCTCTTTTTCTCCTTTTCTTGATGTCAAGCATAATCCGTGAGGGTAGTGCGCTGGTCCGCGTCGTCTTCTTACCGGAAACCTCACTCGAAGTTATCATAGCCGGACTTTCTCTTCTCTCACTTTATGGGGCCTGGCTGGGCCCGCAAGCCCTTGCCCGTATGAATACACTTTATCTGCCCCTGCTTTTCCTGACTTTTATCATACTATCTATCGGGGCCTTCAGTAAACCTCATTGGTATTTCCTCTGGCCTCCATGGGAAAAAAGTTTTCACGAGCTTGCCGCCACTGCTGTGATACCTTTGGCTTGGCTGGGTGAAACAATCTTACTATTGTTCATGTCTTCTGACATCAGTGACCTTAATACACACCGTTGGAAAATCCCTCTTTATGCCTGTCTGCTCTCCGGCGGTTTTTTGATTCTAAGCGTAGTTATCGTCCAGAATACTTTTGGACCAAGCCTAGGGGGGCATTATGCATTTCCGTTATTACAGATCGGCCGCACATTCGGCGAAAATATCCGGGGAGTCGATGCCCTCATTATGTCCATCTGGGTCGTAGGCGTTTTCCAAAAAATTGCCCTCTCATTGCACTATTCTGTTCAGGAAATCGGCTATATTTTTAAACTGCAAAATTCTAAGTCCTTGCTGCCCCCGATGATGATTTTACAAAGTTATCTTGGACTCGGCACACTTTACAGCATAGGGGAGTTGCACAGCTACTTAGAGCGTTATGTACCTTACCTGGCCTTATGCACCTTTGAAGGGATAATACCTTTTAGCCTTTTCCTAATATGGATAAGATATAACAATCGAACAAAGAAAAGAACCTGATAAACCATAAATGTATTAAACAACATTTAAACTAAGCGGGTGACACATCGTTAGGAAATGCGGACTAGTTATTCTTAACCCACCGGTAAAGGAGGGAAGAGCCACTTCGGCTTAAATATGATTAACGCAATCATAATCATAATCGTTTTTTTGCTTTTGGCCTGGATCCAAGTCCGTAAAATGCTTAAGAACAAATGGTGGCGTGATTTAGCATTCTATGGAATCATCATGATACTTTCTTTATACTATGCCCTCACTTACACCATTCACTGGCCTTTCTTAGACCCCATAAAAGTTGTTACAGTATTAATGAATGGCATTTATCGCGCCTTAGGATATGATGTGGTAGAATAAGAACGGTATTAAAGTAAAAATGAGCCTTGGAATAGAGTTCATTACACTCTATTCCAAAGCTTAGAACTCGTTTTCTCTCATGTGCTATAGCTTGGTGTAAAACGGGATCTTGCATTGCAATGCACCATTTCTACACAGAAACGTTTTGTTTTCGTTCTTTCCATACTCTCCATACAAAGAGCACCAAAGCAATTCCTACTGCTACCATGCTGCTCCATTGTGCTGCCGTCCAGTGGAATAAAAATCTTGGACTATCTCCTCGAAGATTCTCGAGAAAGAATCGTGAAAGATTATAAAAGATCATATATAACAAAAAGAGCACCCCCGAAGGCCATTTCCGTAACTTCAAGATCACGAGCAGAGCAAAGATAATCACATCCACTTGCCCTTCCCACACTTCTGCCGGCCAGAGTGGTTGGTTCCCAAACGTATCACGAGCTATTGTCCCTACTGGATAAAGAATCCCGAAATCTCCTCCAGTTGGCCCACCAAAAGCGTCGCCATTCATAAGGTTTGCATCCCTGCCGATGGCCTGAGCTAGCATCAGTCCAGGAGCTGCCAAATCGGCAATTTCCCAGAAAGGTATCTTCTTATACCATACATATAGCCCACCCACGACTAATGCCCCGACCACTCCCCCTTGAATCGAAAGGCCGCCATGCCAGATCGCAATAATTTCGCTCGGGTTCTTACTATAATATGGCCAATCGAAAAAAAACACCTGCCAAACACGGGCACCCAATATTCCTGAAAGAAGTAATAATGGTCCAAGATCCATCATTACCTCCACATAGTCCGGCCGCCCTTCTGCCCTGGCAAAATATAGTGTAACCCCTAATCCCAGAACGAAGGCCAAAGCGAATAATGTTCCATAAGCACGAAGGGGAAAATTCCCGATAAAAAACCAATACTGATGCATTTTATCCCTCCCAATATCCTATTACAGTATATAATTCATTATGTAAGTTCCAACCGTTTCTTCATTATAGCTTGAAATAGTAGACGTCTCAAGTTTTCATATAATGACAAGCAACGAGGCCTGACTGACCAATACCCAAAACATTATTAGGCCAAAAATAAGAAACAGATCCGTAGATTTATATCGGATCTGTTTTTCTTATACTATAGGTTATTTAGTTTGGCATAAAAAGAATCATATTGACTAAGATCGGGGATCACCGCGTCCCGCTCTGCCTTACCTGTTGGCTTTTGAACTGCTTGGAAATAACTTGAATGTTTCTTTTTGCCCGTCAACACGTCGGAGTAAAAGGTAACTATTAACGTAGCAACAGCAATCAAGACCATCAACCATTGAAACAACATAACTTTACACCTCCATTACCATTTTATGGCCTCAAGCGAGTTTGTCAAGATGAAAAATCTACATAAAATAGTTCTTTAATCAAATTCCACCATTACACGATCACCCGGATGTAATACCGTAGTAAATTCAGCGGGTTGGCCGTTGACATTGAGTTTTAAGGAACTGCCAGCGGTCGTTCCCTCAGGAAACTTAACATAAGGCAATAGTTCTGATAGGATTGGCATTTGCCTAAATCCAGTAACTATCAAATCCATATCATTCGTTATAAATTCATTGTCCGTCATGAGCCGTCCATGAAACGAGATAATTGTTTCTTGAGGCGGGTATTGAAGTTCAGATCCATTGAAGCTAAAAAAGAGAGGCGTAGGCTTAAGTTTCAGATCGCCAATGGTAATTTTTTTTGTCCGAACTTCTATTGAATCTTCATCGTGGATTTGACAGTTTCCCTTAACCTCGGAGCCATTGACCAAAATCTCATACTCCAAGTCCAGGGAACGTAATTCCCCATTAATACGAATATCTAACGTTTCTTTCTTCTGTAAATCAAAACCCTTTTGCATAAATAGATGGGTAAGATCATCGTTAGGAAGGTACCTAATTTTAAGTCCGTCAATAATTTTCTCCGTTTCACTGACCAAACGATCATTCACAAAAACTTGGGGTGTGTATTCCTCTTGTTTGCCGTTCCAGAAAACCCGTTTTGCGTTTTGGGCTGGCAAAACCTCAGCTAAGCGCGCTTGAGCATCCTTACCCGCTTCGCCTGGTATAAATGCAATTTCATCCCCCGCTTTTAAAGGTTGATCCAATTTACCAGCTTCACCGTTAACTGTTAAAAGGGCAGGGGTTCCCATCGTCCCCTTTATCACCTTCATTTCGTCGTTTAATTCAAAGGTCAAAGCCGCTCCCGGCCGGCCAAAAAATGAACGAGGCTGAATTCCCGCAGCAAGTAACGCCTCTGCAACTGTTGTTAATTGTAATTCAAAAATCGGTACGGGGGTATTGTTAACCAATACGGTATAATACTGAAGTCCATTTCCCTCGAGTGCGGCAATTCCTATCCCGATCGGTGTAACACTTTCCGGACCCTTTAAATTTTTCTCCCCATAAATTTCTCCAAGCCGTTCTCTGACCTGTATCCCAACTCTATTCTGTGGAATTCCCAGCGTCTTAGCTAGCATTTCGGAAAGCATGGGGGTTAAACTTCCACCCCCGATGAGAATAACTGCTTGTGGGACTTCCTTGTTGAGATTTAAAATCTCCTTGGCAATTCTACTCGTTAGCGTTTCCACGACCGACCGTATTAGGTTAAGAACATCTTCCTTATTGACCCCAACTTTAGCTCCGAGGAAATCCGTGAAAATCAGGGAAGATTTCTTGTTTATTTCTCGTTTCACCTTTTCGCCCACTTGGAAATCCAATAAATAATGTGCACAAATCGCTTCAGTAACCTCATCTCCAGCCATTGGAACCATCCCATAGGCAAAGAACGTTCCTTTCCGCGTCAAGGCAATATCCGCGGTACCTGCCCCTATGTCCACTAAGGCTAAATTAAGTCGCCGCATATTTGCTGGAATTGCGGCCAAACCAGCTGCAATCGGCTCCAAAGTTAAGTTAGTCATCTCTAAGCCCACTCGACCCAAGACGGCCACTAAACCATCAACGACCGTTCGAGGTAAAAAAGTCGCAATTACAGACACCTTGGCAGTATTCCCACGCTGCCCGATCAAGTTGGAAATCTCTTCTCCCTCATTCCACTGGGCAATCGTGTTATATCCAACACAATGATAACTTTGAGAATCGTCATCCGTTGACGATTGCAACTGTCGAAGTGCTTGATGGACTGCTTCCATTTCTAGCGCTAAGACATCTTCCCGTTCCCAGCGTATCGGAAGTAATTCTTTATGTTCTGTAAAAGCAACTTCCGTTCTCAACGCACGACCTGCTGCAGCTACTGCAACCCGGGATAAGGTTGTCTCTAACTTTCTCTCCAGAAACTCTTTAACCTTAACAACCGCTCGGGCAACCTCATCGACATCATGAACCTGCCCATCATACATTGCCCGTTGCCGATGTTCTGTACGAGCACTCGCTAAAATTTCATACCCTTGGTCTTGATTCTTCGTCATCACAAGTCCCATAACCATACGGGTTCCAATATCTAACGCAAAGATAGGTTCCACTAGTTTCACCTCTCTTTGTGTCAATTCGACTTCTTAAACGAAAATTCCTTCTCGTTCGTGATAAACAACCCCCACCGATGTAATATCTCTGACATTGAAGAGGAAATTTACGGCATACGATTACAATCTTTTCTAGTATAGTTGCCAATCAAAATTTCTTGCCTTCTTAGCTTTGACCACGTAAACTTGAGAATGATTAGAGCTAACTGCGAATGACAAAATCATCATTACATAACTACGAGGGATAATATGAACTACACTAAGCGCGCAGATATTTCTGAAAAACGGCAACACTCCATCCTATCGATGAACATGCTTTTAATCCTAGCTATTAGTTGCGGAATGTCCGTTGCCAACCTTTACTATAGTCAACCCTTGCTTGCTGACATGGCCCAAACCTTCCAAGTTTCTGCCCGGCAAATGGGGACAATTTCTATGCTAACTCAAACTGGTTACGCACTGGGCTTGTTCTTGTTTGTACCATTAGGCGACATCAAAGAGAAGAAACGTTTGATCCTTTATTTGCTTGGCGCAGTATCTCTTTCCCTGCTTGGGGTGGCCTTCGCTTCAAATCCCACA
>JAUZPJ010000186.1 GCA_030706025.1 Bacillota bacterium
GAATGCGTTCGACTGTGGCCGATCCGCTTCCAACGAGTAAGCCGACATTATCCCAATCCTCGGCCCATGATTTTGGAGCTATTTTTTCAATAATCTGAGCTACTAGACCAACCGTTACTGCCATGTGTACATCCCCTCCAGCAAGGCTACTTCTGAGCAAACTTCTTGGACTTTAGCCTCTACTTCGATACTTTTAGATCTCTTCATTTGTTCCACTCGTCTTACAAGCATGGTTTTATAGTCGCTTAGGCAGCTATTTAAGAGGTCCGTACGATTTTCCAGGATGAGGGGGCCAAAATGCCATACAAGTTTATGTACTAGGTTTGAAAAATCCGCTGCCGGAACAATACCTTTCTCTTGAAGGGATTTCAAGCGTCTGCTCCACTCCTCTTCCTTCTTCAGGAGTTCGGCTTCATCCCATCCCATTTCCCTGGAATAAGCCATAACAACGTACAGTCGGTCCTCTTCTTGCACCAAACATTCTGCTTTAAGGCGCCACCCATCCTTCAGCAGAGTCAACCGCACGGCCCCTTCCGCTCCCTGGGGCTGCACGATGAGATCTGTTATAGAATTCATTACCTCGGGACGGCCAGCTAGGATATCCAACATGGTCCTTCCACCCATACCGGCAAGCGTTAAAACATTAACTTCCCCGGACGTTAAAGGCATTAATCCATCGCCCAAGCGTACATCGATTATATCTTCCAAGCGCCGACCTTTGACAGCCAACAAAGCGGATTGATAGGGTCCTTCATGAACATCAATGGCCACAGCCCTCGTGATACGCTGAGTTTCATAGAGGACTATCGGCAAATAGGCATGATCTGTTCCTATATCACCAAGCTTAGAACCCTCGGGAACAAACGCAGCAACTGTTTGTAAACGCGGTCCAAGTGTTATTGATAGTGTCATAGTTCACCTCATACAATAAAATACAATCCATTGCTTTTATTTCCGAAAAACCGGGAAATTAAACCTAACTCTACTTATAACACAAAATGGACCCCAGCATGTTGCTACAGTCCATTATCCAAGACACCCTTATTATAATAGTTTACTCCCCGATTGTCCATTTGTTAGAGGGTTTTCTCTCATTCCATAGGTTCCTACATAATCCTTCATTAGCATCGTAGCACGTTCTAAGTCATTTGAAGCTCCGTTAGATACGCTTTCGAAAACTAAAAAATCAGAAAGCACCTTCCCAAAAGGAAAAGTGCTAAACGTTACGTTATTTTTATTCATGCGATACAAGTAATAAGACGATTTATTATTTATTAATCGAAAAAGTCGAAAGTCTTTGATATAACTGGTGGGCGATATTGGTCTCGAACCAATGGCCTCATCCGTGTGAAGGATGCGCTCTACCGCTGAGCTAATCGCCCAATTTCGATATTCGGTATACGAGGTTCGTTGTTCGAAATAACATCGAATAACGAACCTCGATTGTATTTTTTCTTCCACCGATTCAAACTTCGATCATCGTGCCACGAACTTCGAATTGGTGGGCCCACTAGGATTCGAACCTAGGACCAACCCGTTATGAGCGGGGGGCTCTACCGCTGAGCTATGGGCCCTTATTTAGGGAATAAAAATTGGCTCCCCGAGTAGGACTCGAACCTACAACCTACCGGTTAACAGCCGGTTGCTCCACCATTGAGCTATCGAGGAATGCCCTTTGCACAAATTATTATAGCTAATTCCTACGTTATAGTCAAGCTTTTGTCGAAAATAATTTTATTCCAAGTAGTCCTTTAACTTTTTACTCCGACTTGGATGTCGTAATTTCCGTAAGGCCTTGGCTTCAATTTGGCGAATCCGCTCCCGGGTAACCCCAAATTCCTGTCCCACTTCTTCCAAGGTTCGAGTCCGGCCGTCATCAAGCCCAAAGCGCAGCCTGAGCACCTTTTCCTCACGAGGCGTCAATGTTTCGAGAACCTCTTCCAATTGTTCTTTTAAAAGAATGAATGAGGCTGCTTCAGCTGGAGCCGGAGCATCGTCATCAGGAATAAAATCTCCGAGGTGGGAATCTTCCTCTTCACCGATTGGTGTCTCTAATGAAACAGGTTCTTGGGCTATTTTCATAATCTCCCGAACTCGTTCGACTGGAATATCCATTACCTTCGCAATTTCTTCAGGAGCGGGTTCCCGCCCTAATTCCTGTAAAAGTTGCCTTGAAACGCGGATCAACTTATTAATTGTTTCTACCATATGCACAGGGATCCTAATAGTCCTGGCCTGGTCTGCAATGGCTCGGGTAATCGCTTGGCGAATCCACCAGGTGGCATAAGTACTAAACTTATACCCTTTGGTGTAATCAAATTTTTCTACAGCTTTAATAAGTCCGAGATTTCCCTCTTGAATTAAATCCAAAAAGAGCATACCGCGCCCAACATAGCGCTTAGCAATACTAACGACAAGGCGCAAATTGGCTTCTGCTAAACGACGTTTAGCTTCTTCGTCGCCTTCTTCCATCCTTTTGGCCAATTCAATCTCTTCATCTGCAGAAAGTAGTGGGACTCGCCCGATTTCTTTTAGATACATGCGAACAGGATCATCGATACCCACGCCTTCCGGCACAGAAAGATCCACTTCTGCCTCTTCTTCGACGTCGTCGTCCACATCATCTACAATGTCGTCATCGTCCTTACCCTTCGTGATAGCCTCCAGTTCTACTTCCCCAGGCTCTGGCACCACATCTATCCCCATACGTCCAAGTTGTTGATAGACTTCATCAATTTGATCCGCAGAAAGCTCAACCCCTTGGAGAGAGTCCATAATCTCCCGATATGTCAGGGATCCCTTTGTTTTGCCTTTCTGAATGAGAGCTTGGACACTTTCCATTTTTTGTTCATCGGTCATCTGTCCCACGCCTTCCCTGGGATCATTACTTCGGGTGCCTTTTACCTTACTTTTCGCCACGTTTCAACCGCTCTCCTATCTCTTTCAACAGAGCCATGGCCCCAGCCATGTCACCGGATTTTTCTAAAGCTGCCATGCGGGCTTGAAGATCTTCTACCCTTTCCTCAGCTTGCGTAGAAAGAATCTCCTTGATACAATCATCTAAAAGCCGTTCAGTTTGGGATATATCGAACTCTTCCAGGAGCAAGCTTGCTAATCGACTTTGTACGGATTCACCGCCGTGTGCAGGCAACCCGCCCTCCTGATCGAGATAATCAAAAATTTGCTGGTGTTCCGGTAATTTCCAGGAAAATTCACCTAGCTTTGCCTTTATTTTTGGTAAATACGAAACATCTTCTAACAGTATGCGCAAAATCATGCGTTCAGCCCGATAGACTCCAAGATAAACTACCGGATCTGACTGAGTCCTGTTATCTTTGCCGATAAGGGTCTCCATAATATTATCTCTATTTTTAACATAATTAACCTGTTTTTCTTGAGAATATTCCTGTACGCGCTCATTTTTAGGTTTTTTCATATCCTGGCTTACTATCTCGCGTTGTACAGCTTCTAATGTTAGTCCCAGTTCTAAACTTAAAAAACGCTCGTACCCTTCCCTTTCGACAGGACTAATGACTTTTAGAATGTCTGGTGCAAGTTTAATGACTAACTCCGCCTTTTCCGGGATACTCTGCGGCGGAGCATCTTGGACAAGAGTCCTATATTTATATTCAACATACGTTACAACTTTGCTAAGAGCCTTTTTAAACTCCTCTACACCATAGCTTTTAATAAACTCGTCCGGGTCTTTGGCACCAGTTAAGGTTAAAACATCCACTCGCATCCCTGCGTCCCGCAGGATTTCTCCCCCTCGCAATGCGGCTTGAATTCCCGCGGCATCGGAGTCATAAAGTATGACGATACGCTGTGTATACCTTCTCAAAAGTTTTGCCTGATCCCGGGTTAAAGCTGTCCCCAGGGATGCAACTGCATTCGGAAAGCCCGCTTTCTGGAGCGCAATAACATCCATATAACCTTCAACTAATAAAGCGTACTCTTCCTCACGGATTCCCTGATGGGCACGATGTATCCCATAGAGGTGGTGTCCCTTATTAAAAAAAGACGTTTCCGGCGAATTAAGATACTTTGGGAGCGAATCATCCAGTACTCGACCGCCAAAAGCAATCGGATGGTTGCGGCGATCCAGTATGCTAAAGAGGACGCGGTTACGGAAACGATCATAAAATCGTCCGCCTTTACCTGGCGTCCCTCTTTCTAAGGCTAGCCCTGCTTCTACCAATTCCTGAGGTTGAACCCCTCGTCCCTGCATATACTCCACTAATCCATTCCAACGGTCGGTTGTATAACCTAAACGAAAGTTCTTCATCGTCTCAAGGTCAATCCCACGCTTAGTAAAGTAGAGACGTCCAGGTTCTCCTTCAGGTGAGTTCAATAATAGATCTTGAAAATAACTTGCGGCCCATTCATTTATTTCTTCAAAACGTCTTTGGTGCCGAATTTCTTCTTGTTCACGGGGGGACCGCTCCTTCTCCGGAAGTGATACTCCATAGCGGAATGCTAGATTCTGAACACTCTCCACGAAAGACCAATTTTCCTTTTTCATGACAAAGGAAAAGATATTCCCACCTGTGTGGCATCCGAAACAATAAAACATTTGTTTCTCAGGCGTTACTGTAAAACTTGGTGTTTTTTCAGAATGGAAAGGGCAAAGGCCCAAATAGTTTTTCCCTTTGCGCTGTAAGCTGACATACTCTGATACAACCTCAACGATATCCGAGCGCAAACGCACTTCCTCGATAATCTCTTCCGGAATAAACTCTTCATTATTTCTATTTTCCACGTTCTCTCGCCCTTCGATTCGTACCCACAATATATTTAGTTTGTCAACCCTATCCTTATACAATTCTTCGCCGAAAATTCGCGGAATCCTCTTTTTTCGCCCTTCTAATTTAGAATTAGTTTGAGAAAGGATTCTGATACGTTACATCGTCTAATTTAATTCTACTTATTTAACAATAATCCCTCCTTTCTTCGACAATTTTATTTGTGCAAATATGTCCTACCTAACTTTTCCGACAAAGATGACTTCTGCCTACCTTTCCCACAGATGAAAAGCGTGTTAGTATAGAGTATATAAGCGGTTTAGTACAGTAAAGAACATTATGAGGTAGGTGGATAGATTATGTTCAAACATTCTTTTAAGATTCTCCTATTAACGCTCGTTACTCTGTTACTTGCTGGAATCTTTTTGACTGGCTGCGCTAAAACACAAGCTGTCAAACCAACGGATAGCACTCCAGCATCTAAAATTGAAGGTTCTGCCCCTGCTCAGCCTGTTACAGCCAATCCTACTCCTACTCCCTCTCAACCAACTCCGCACTCCATTAAGTTAACCCTCTATTTCCCCAATTCAGATGCCACCGGATTAGTAGCCACAGACCGAACAGTCACATTAAACGATGAAGAAATCATAAAAGCCATGTTTAAAGAACTAACAACGCCTCCTTCTGGTTTAGAAAAACCACTTCCCCAAGGAACAACCCTTCTAAGCGCATCCGTAAGCACTGACGGCGTGGCAACGATAAGCTTATCGAAAGAGTTTCAAAAGAACTTTAAGGGCGGTTCTGCTGGCGAACAAATGACCATTTACAGTATTGTGAATACTTTAACCACCCTCTCTAATGTTCATAGTGTTCAATTTCTCCTTGAAGGGAAAAAGTTAGATGGGATTCTTGGAAACCTTGCCACTGATACTCCCTTGACACGAAATGAAC
>JAUZPJ010000187.1 GCA_030706025.1 Bacillota bacterium
CTTGCTTGCAGGAACTCGGGGCCAAGGTTTCCGTCCTTGAGGTTGACGAAGTTAAAATTGCAGCACTGACTCAAGCGGGAATTAACGCTATATATAATAGGAAGGAAAATTTAGCGAGTTATCAATTTATAGTTGATGCATCCCCGCAGGGAGACTTTTTGGATTTATCAAATTTGCATTCCCAAGCAGCCATTGCAGCGCCGGGTATACCCTTTGGTTTAACTAAGGCTGCCCATCAGGTTTTTAAAAATAGGGTAATCCACGATCCATTAGAGTTGGGCGTGGCAACCATGTTAGCGATGGTTATGAGCGAAGATTAGATTAATATTTTTCACGGGGGGTTGATCGTACGGATCGCTTAGACTCTAAATCTATGTTGTCGGGTGGGACTCCCGAACTCCCCGCCATAAAATCTTAGTAGACAATATCTACGGAGGAAGCTATGAAGGAATTAAACCAAAAACCCAATCTTGATGTAATCCTTGATAAAGCGCTTAAACGTCAAAACCTATCTTGTAAAGAGATTCTTTTTCTCCTAACTTTAAGTACCGAAAATGATCTGCGAAAGCTCTTTGCAGTGGCCCGCAGTTTACGGGATAGAAATTTTAATCGAAAAATATTCTTGTATGGTTTTGTCTACTTTTCCACCTGGTGCCGCAATGCTTGTACTTTCTGCGGTTACCGTAGTTCGAATTCTCAAATGCCCCGCTATCGAAGAACAGAAGAGGAAATATGGGACGCTGTTTTGAGACTGCAGGAGTCCGGAGTTCATTTAGTAGATTTGACGATGGGTGAGGATCCTTATTATCATCGAAAACAGGGTTTTGATCCGTTATTGAATCTAGTGAGACAGATTAAGCGGGAGACAGACCTTTCGGTCATGATCTCACCAGGCCTAATTTCCAAACAATTATTAGAACAATTTTCCTCGGCGGGAGCTGACTGGTATGCCTGTTATCAAGAAACTTATAATAAGTCGCTTTTCCGGCGGCTTAGGGTCGGTCAAAGTTTTCAGCAACGCCTGGTTAGTAAGCTACAAGCAGCCCAGGTCGGTCTCTTGGTGGAAGAAGGACTATTATTGGGTGTGGGAGAGAGCTTAGAGAACATTGCTTCTGCAATGCAAAGAATGCAAATCTTAGGGGCACAGCAAGTTCGAGCCATGAGTTTTATTCCTCAGCCAGGCAGTCCTCTGGAAAGTTTGCCATCGCCTGACCGTCAGCGCGAACTGATCACCATTGCAGTATTTCGCCTGCTGTTTCCCGATAAATTGATTCCAGCCTCTCTGGATATAGACGGAATTTCAGGATTAGCTGACCGATTAGCTGCTGGGGCTAATGTTATTACCTCACTGATCCCACCCAATGCGGGGTTCGCAGGTGTAGCTCAGCACAGCAAGGATATTAATGAAGGCTACCGCACCGTTGCCGGGATAATGCCGGTTATCAGGTCCCTTGGGCTAGAGATAGCCACGATTGAAGAATACTCTCATTGGATTAGCGAGCAAAAGGATATGTTAATTTCAGTTAAGCAAGGGAGTAGGTAAAGAACATGAAAGTAGCGGTTATCGGCGGCAAGCTTCAAGGCGTAGAAGCTCTCTATCTAGCTAACCAAGCCGGTTGGGACACAGTTTTGGTAGATAGGGAGAGTTCTGTTCCTGGAAAGGGCCTCTGCCAGGAGTTTAGCCAACTTGATGTAACGATGGAAAAGGAGAAGCTTAAACAGGTCTTTTCAGGGGTTGACCTAATTATTCCGGCGCTCGAAAATCGCGCTGCTCTAAGCTCTCTTAACGAGCTGGCCCTTCAGGCCGAAGTACCTTTGGCTTTTGATCGCGATGCTTATACCGTTACTAGTTCCAAGCTTCTTTCTGACCAGCTTTTTCATGCTAATGCCATACCGGCGCCGGCTTATTATCCCCAGGCTAAACTGCCGCTGATTGTTAAGCCGTCAGGCGCTAGTGGGAGCAAGGATGTCTTGAAATTAAGAACCCAGGGTGAACTAGAACGTTTTGAAAGATCTGTCAACAAGCTGGATGAGTGGGTTGTTCAGGAGTACCTGACGGGCCCCTCCTATTCCCTTGAGGTAATAGGTTTAAATGGTGAGGTTGTGAGCTACCAGGTTACCGAGATAGTGGTTGATGCCGGTTACGACTGTAAGCGGGTTTTGGCTCCTGTAGATTTAGATTCCGGTTTGGAGGATAGCCTGCGCCAAATAGCCGCTAAAATTGCTGAATTACTTAACTTAACCGGCATTATGGATGTAGAAGTAATTAACCATAAAGGGTCTCTCCGGGTCCTGGAGATCGACGCCCGCTTGCCCAGTCAGACGCCTATTACCATATGGCATTCGACAGGCCTGAACATGGTGGAGCACCTAATGGAGGTATTTGTGCAAAAAAGGCTGCCAAAGTTCGAAAGCATAGGCTTTAGAAACGATCTTATGGATGTTATCTTTGAACACTTGCAAGTTTCTCCGGAAAAAATGGAGATTAAGGGCGAACATATTATGACCGTCTCTGAACCCTTGCAGGTCATTTCAGACTTTTGGGGAGCAGATCAAGCGATCACAAATTTTCATCCTGGGCGGACCTCATGGGTAGCCACGTTCATTTATATAGGAAGAAACAGAACGGAAACTCGTTTAAAGCGCAGGGAAACCCTGAAGAATATTGCTAAGCATTATAATTTATCCGAATTCTTGGATTTGTCTCCTGCGATTTAAGAAAAATTATTGCAATGGCTGAACGTAAGTTTTGTAACCCGAAGTTATCAAAGCTAAAAAAGTTGTCTGCGGGGGATTATGATGGCAAATAGTGAAAAAGCAAAACGTTATTTCCGCAAAAGAGTCGACTTATTTCCCCTTTTGAGCAAAATGAAACTTTGGCCTTCCCGTGCGGGAACACTGCATGGTATCAGAACCATTGTTGAAAAAGGGAACTATGCTGAAGTTACTACGCACTGCAATCATGTAATTATTCTGCGCAATTCGAAAAATGGCCGGGTAGCACGGTGGCTGCGCAATAAATGGTACTTCAAGGTCTGTCCTGTGTGCCGAATACCAGACTGGAAGTTAGAAAAGTTTTCCCGGAGTGTATTTAGCCAGCATTTCGGTACAGATTTAAGGAATGGCTAGGGTTTTTAACTCAGGGTTATAACACAAGGATAGTAAAGAAAGTTTACTGAAAGGTGGTGGTGTCCCCTAGGTTAAGGAATGGTGACAATGTTTTTCCTAAATTACAGGAGGTGAAAAGAGTGAGAACTAGTGTTCAAGCCGGTGTTTCTAAAATAGAAGGTTTTGGCTTAAATGCCTTTTCCGAAGACGAGCTGTATGCCATTCATTGTGCAACACTGGAAGTTTTAGAACATACGGGTCTTAAAGTGCAATGTCAGGAAGCCTTAGAAATCTTTGCTGCCGGCGGAGCGAGGGTTGACTATAAAACAGGGGTTGTCAAGCTTCCACAATATTTGGTCGAAGAAGCCATTCAATCAGCTCCCAAAACCGTTTTACTGGCGGGCAGGAACCCTAAAAATGATATCGTGCTGGATGGAAAACGAGTCCACTTTATTAATTTTGGTGAAGGGGTAGCGATTATTGATCCCTATACCAAAGAGCACAGACCAACAACAAAAGCCGATGTGGGTAACATCACTCGTTTCTGTGACGCTCTTGACGAGATGGATGCGGTCCTTAGACCGGTGGCACCGCATGACGTGCCAGCCAAGGCCGCGGTCGTCCATAACGCCGAAACTATTTTTAATAATACCTCGAAGCATGTCTTTATCGGTGTTGAGGGCGGGAAGAACTTTGATAAGGTCTTAAAAATGGCTGCTGCCATTGTAGGCGGAGAAGATAAACTCAGGGATCGTCCAATCTTTTCCTGTAATGTCTGCCCGACTAGCCCCTTACAACTTGTAGATCATGCTGCTGAGGTAATTATCAAAGGAGCCAGAGCAGGTATTACTGTGAACATGTTGTCTATGGCTATGGCTGGTGCAACCTCAACCATTACGCTAGCTGGTACGTTAGTTACCCACAATGCCGAGGTGCTCGGCGCAATTGTACTTAGCCAACTCACCCAAAAAGGTGCTCCGGTTCTTTATGGCAGTTCCACAACGATTATGGACATGAGAACCGCTACGGCACCGGTGGGCTCACCCGAACTGGGTATGATTAATGCCGGTGTGGCCAAGCTGGCCCAGTACTATCTGCTGCCGAGCTGGGTTGCCGGAGGATAGATTGACAGTAAGACACCAGATGCGCAAGCGGCTCATGAGTTTACTTTAACTGCTTTATTGACTGCCTTAGCAGGCGCCAACCTCATCTATGGGGCGGGTATGCTCGAACTGGGCATCACTTATGACTATGCTCAAATGTTGATGGACAACGAGATGGCCAAAATGGTTAAAAAAGCAGTGAATGGGATTAGTGTAAGCGATGAAACTTTGGCTGTGGATGTTATTAAAGAGGTAGGTACCGCTGGTAACTTCATAAGTCATGATCATACGTTTAACCATATGAGAACCCAGTCGCAAAATAAACTAATTGACCGGCGCATGCGAGAAAATTGGCAAGCTGACGGGGCTAAGGACATAACCCAACGTGCCTACGAGCAAGCGATAGACATCCTGGAAAATTATAAACCCGAACCTCTTCCGGAAAAGGTAGCGGCTGAGCTGCGCGCTATCGTAGAGGAAACGGAAAAGGAATACGGGATTCGCTAAGAGATAACAAAAGCAATTCCTGGATCAAGACTGCAGTTTTCAGGGCAAAACGGCAGTAGATTTAGAGTTGTTTAGGCAGTTATCGAGTTAGGAAGATAGGGAATCGGCAGGGCCGGTTCCCTATTTCTTAAAGTGTTAAGAGGGTTGATCCATAAATGTAACCGATCGAACGTCACTTTAAGCGTGTTCATAAATTACAATGTTCAGCGAATTTTCAAAAAACAATCGGTTCGATATACGATTATTTATAGTATAATAATACATAAAGCGAAAATAAAATGAAATATGCGACAATTTTTTTACTAGACTATAAGCATAAGAGATTGAACTGGAGGAGAGAAGCTTTATAATTGCTATTTTCATTATTACTCAATTTAGATAAAGAATTTTGGCTCAGTTTAAATGTAAAAGTTTGTCTATATTTTATTTATTGCTGAATGGTTTAGAAAGTAGGTTAATTATTATGCAAATAAATAATTGGGAGCCGCCAGGAATAATTGAGACTAATGAATCAATAGAACAGTTAAAAGTTCAAATAGATCAATTACATAACATATTAGATAATTGTTATGATGAAATTTTTGTAGTTAATAACAAAGGCGTTGTTATCTATGTGAATGAAGCTTGTGTGAGAAATTATGGTTTAAAACCAAATGAAATTATAGAACAATCGATTTTTCAATTACTACATGATGGCTATTATTTTCCGGAACTTGCACCAATTGTATTACAAGAGAAAAAGAGGATAACGATAGAACAACATACAATTACGGGGAAAAAACTGATTGTAACGGCAACACCTATTTTCAATGACAATAATGAGTTGGAACTAATTGTTATGAACGGCAGGGACATGACTGAACTAGAATCTTTAAAATCCGATTTGGAAAAGACGAAGAACCGAGTAGAGCATTACAAAAAAGAAATTGAA
>JAUZPJ010000188.1 GCA_030706025.1 Bacillota bacterium
ACTCATGGTAAGAAAGAAGCAGCAGAAAAGGTTATTGAAGAATTAACGACTGTCAAAGTCGATTTGAGTGAAGCCGCTTCTAAAGTCGAACCTCGGATTAAAACGATCGAGGTTTTGGCTGGTATATTGTCACCGAAATATATTAAAAGGACCTTGATTATCTTACTCTTTGTTATCCTGACAGTTCCCGCCGGTTTTGTTATTACAAACTGGACACCGACCCTATTAGCCCAAAGGGGTCTAAGTGTAAATGATGCTTTGACAGCTTCCTCTCTTCTCATGTTTGGTGTTCCGGCAGGATGTTATCTATCTTCCCTGATTGCCGACAAAGGCGGCAGGAAGATCCCAATGGCCGTTATGGCTGTTTCAGTTGCGGTATTATCTTTGATTTTCGGAAACATACAAGGGTTCATTCCCATTGTGATTGTCGGATTCCTGATGATCGCTGTCAATATGGCTATGAACTTCATAACCTTTAGCTATATCGCTGAGAATTATCCGACAAAAATGCGGAATACCTCAACTGGAATTCATAATGCCTCAGGACGTTTAGCAACCTCAGTTCTACAACTCTATGTTCCGGTGGTTTTTGCCCATTATAAATTTACGGGTGTTTACTCCATGGTCGCGATTTTGGTTTGTCTTCCGATAGCCTTCTTATTACTATGGGGACTAAAAACGGGTGGCAAATCGCTTGAGGAAATTTCTTAAAAGTAACGAATTGAATAAGTATTCGCGAGCTGCAACTATGGTTTATAGAAAACCGGAAAAACTACCGAAAACATTAAGTTTTTGGTGGTTTTTTTTATGGCCAAATTTGTACAATTTTCATTCCGGCGAGTTTTTAATTCTCCAATCTCACTACCTGGCGGACTGGAACATTTAGCAATATTAGTTTTTTCTATTATAGCAAGATTATAACTCACGTTCTAATAGCGATTTTAAATACTCTCATTTAAAAAAACTAATAAATGAGTGGCCTTTACAAAAATAAAAATCCCTCTCCCCGCCAAAAGCGTGAGAGAGGAATCAATAGAACTCAAATGAAGTTAACCCATTTTACGCATTATTTAAGTCGGGCTTCAGATTAACATTCTTTTGTAAACTTCGTTCTTCCTCAATCTTTGCATCGCCTATCAGAAGACTAGCGATGATCCCAACAAACACAATACCCATCGCTACTAGAAAAACGTAATGCAGAGAATTAGCTAAGGCTGATTTGAGTGGCGGCAGCATGATCTGTTGCATTTGTTGAGGAATTGCTTTCATAGCATCGGGACTAAGCAAAATATTAAATAACCCTTGTGGGTCTGCTTCAGCCTTGGCAAGCATACCGGCGAAAGGTCCTGCTTGCATACCTGGAATCTTTTGAACAACGGGTATAAAGCCGCTTTTTAAATAACTGGCAGAGTAATGATTCATGACAACGCCGAGAATCGTCATCCCAAGAGTACTTCCAATACTTCGGAAGAATTGGGTTGCTGCGGTAACAACACCTCTCTCAGATGGAGGGAAAACGGATTGAACCGCGATGGTCAAGGTTGGCATAACAAGCCCCATTCCGAGTCCTAACACCACAATATTGAGTATCGCTGATGATTGAGTTGTATTAACATTCATAGTACTCATCATGAAGAAACCAATCGACATAATGGACATTCCAAGTGCGAGTTGAACGCGAAATTGTAGTTTGGTAACAAGTTTACCCCCGAAAATACTCGTTATCATCATGGCGGCCATCATCGGGATCATTGTATTGCCCGAGGACGTTGCACTGACGCCTAACACGCCCTGAAGATACAAAGGAAGAAACATAATTGCTCCGAACATACCAAAACCCATGAGAAAACCAACAATATTTACGGCAGTAAACACTCTGTTTTCAAATAAATGCAAACTTAAAATCGGGTCTTCAGCCTTTCTCTCAACCAATATGAACGCAATTAAAAAGATAATAGACGTTGCAAATAGTGTCAAGGTTTGCCACGAACCCCACGGATAGTCTCTGCCACCAAGACTTAAACCGAGTAATAGTGACACGACTCCGACAATAAGTGTAATAACTCCTGCATAGTCAATGACGACGTTTTCTTTTGCTCGTTTTTCACCTGAGAGGCCGACAAATATCGTGACTGCAGCTAGTAACCCAACGGGTATGTTAATATAAAATACCCAGCGCCATGTTGAGTGATCGACAATCCAACCTCCAATCGTCGGGCCAACGATTGAAGAAAGACCAAACAAAGCGCCCATGATGCCTTGCCATTTACCCCTTTGTGCAGGTGGGAATATATCACCGACAATCGTCATTGCCATTGGCATCATAATCCCGCCACCAACACCTTGAAGACCACGGGATAAGATTAACGCGGTCATTGAATGAGCTTGCCCTGATAGGGCCGAACCTAGCATAAATATCCCAATGCCCAAGACATACATAATACGGCGGCCAAAGATATCCGCCAGTTTACCAGCAATTGGTACAACCGTCGTCGAAGTTAACATATAGGCCGTTGTTACCCACACAAAAATATCTAACCCTTGTAATTCCGATACCACTCGGGGCATAGCGGTTCCTACAATTGTCTGGTCTAAACTTGCAAAAAACATACCTAAGAGTAAACCAATGATTAAAATCTTACGTTTTTGATTCGTCTCCACTACTTCTTCCTGCTTTCTTTAAAATATTCTAGGGCTTTCGAAAATAGCCGGATAAATTCCTTGCTATCCTGCTCTCCGAGATAAGTCACTAGCCCTTCGATAAATTGGACTCGTTCAGCATAAAGGTGCTTGGTAATTTCCTTGCTTTTGTCCGTTGCTCTGACTAATACAATGCGTCGATCCTTTGGGTCTGATAATCGTTCAATAAAGCCACCATTTTCTAATGAATTGATTGTGTGGGTAACTCCGCTGGGAGTAATTTGTAGTTTCTCACTAATTTCAGTGACCCTCATACCTACTGAAGTATCATCGCAACGCTCTAGCAGTAAGTGGAGCAACATAAATTCACTGGGTTTTATCCCAAGTTTAGAATAAGGGTGTTGCCCAGCTGACCGCTTAAATTGCGAGAATATACGAAGCAGTTCTTGCGCATGTTTTTCAGAAAATTCATTCATTATTTTACCACCTCAATATTTAACTAGATAATTATTTTACTTACTCAAGTATATGCCTCGCAAAAAGCTTTGTCAATTTACACTTTATGGATAATAAAAACAGGCCATCGCTGGCCTGCTTCGTATAATTACCAATAAAACTTTGGCATAATCATGAGTTTGTGTGTGTCCGTTAAGCTCTATAAACGGAACTTACTGATCTCAGCTTGCAAATCCTGGGCCATTTGAGACAAACTTTGACTAGCAGATGCTATTTCCTCGCTGGAAGCTGTCTGTTCTTCAGTGGCAGCAGAAACGGATTGACTTTGACTCATGTTGTCCTTACTGATACTTTCAATCTGATTAACGGATGACAAAATCAGCTGGCTGCTGCTAGCCATTTCTTCGGTGGTTGCCGATACTGCTTGAATACGATTAACGACTTCATTAATGGAACTGGCAATTCGGATAAAGGCTTCTCCGGCCGAAGTAACAACTTCAATACCCTCTTTGACATCTGTCGTTCCGGCATGCATGGACTTAACCGCGGTATCAATGTTCGTTTGATTATCATTAATTAAGGTCGTAATTTGCTTTGCCGCATCCTGAGATTGTTCGGCCAACTTACGCACTTCCTCGGCTACAACAGCGAATCCACGTCCTTGCTCTCCAGCCCGGGCCGCCTCGATGGCTGCGTTTAATGCCAGCAAATTGGTCTGGGCAGCGATACCCGAGATAACATCCGTAATTTCCCCGATTTTCTTAGACCCGAGTTCCAATTGGTCGATGGCTACTTGAACCCCGGCCGATACATGTCCAATTCTCTCCATTTGACTAACTGCCTTGCTAACGACCTTTTGGCCCTCTTTAGCACCGATCGACGTATTATTAGCTTCTTCTGCTACTTCGCTACTGCTGGCTGCCACTTGTTGAATCGCTGCAGACATTTGTTCAATGGCCGAAGACGTTTCGTCTATGGCGTTCGATTGCTTTTCGGTCCCGCTTGCCACCTGCTGAATGGCCGCTGACACATGACTCGTTGCAAGAGCCTGTTGTTCAGCACTTGCAGTAAGCTCTTCTGACGACGATGCCAAGCGCTCGGCGGATGTTGCCACTTGGCGGATTAAGGCCTTTAAATTAGCACTCATGATGTTTACATCTTTAGCTAAAACGCCGATTTCATCTTTAGTGGTATGTTTTAAATCCTCAATAGTTAGGTTACCATCCGCAATTTCATTTAGATTAGTAACAACTTCTTTAATGGGTACCGTGATCATTCTTGTAATAACAATTCCAATAAGAACGGCTACTATAATTACAATGATCGGTAATAGCAAAAGTACCATTTTTACAAAAGCAACGGTGTTCTCTTCAGTTGTTGCCAGCTTGTTGGCTTCCTCTATGTTAAAATTACCCATTTCTCGCAATAAGGCTTGAAAATCATCCTGTTTAGAGAAACCATTTTTTAAGTAATAGTCCTGAGCCTCGGCATTTTTTCCAGCCTGTGAATATTCCATCGTTTTTTTAGTAATATCCTTAATACTCTGATATTGATCTTTAATTTTCGTTAATCTTGCGGTCTCGTAAGCATCTGTTATTAGGGGTTCGATATCTTTTATGAATTTATCAATAGAAGCCTCTCGTGTCGTTACTTGATCTAGTTGTACCTTTTTCGCAGCATCATCAAGTGGGTAAGAAGTGAGTGTCAAAATTGCAGACTTAAGGGCGTTACTGTCGGATCGTGCTTGATTGATAGTTTGGATGGATATCAAGCTGTTGGAATAGAAGTTCTCTATGAAAATGCCCGCTCGATTAAAGAATACATAGCCTACAATACCAATAAATGCTAGAAATATAGACAGAAGACCAATTAAGGCACTCATTTTATAGGCAATCTTCATATTTCGTATCCAATTCACGATTTAATCCTCCTTGTAAAATATTGACTCACATACGGTTATCCTATCACTGTAACAAACTGTAAGTCTATACAAAATCAACAACTTGTCAATAAAATATATTAATTTACGAAACTATTATGAGCTATATCGTTTACAAAAGAGCGCCAGTCAGCTCTAAACTGATTGGCGCCTATTGTTCGTATTCCTCTTCAAGATGATGATAAGAAATTATGTCAAAAGTTCACTTTGATATTCTTACTAAGTCCTCCATTATTATCGATATTAACAGCAATTGAAACCTCATACGTAACATTCGGGAATGTTTCCTCCCATTTACTTTTCCATTCCTGCCAAGCCTTCGGATTTTTGCGGTGTAGCCAATAAGCAAAACCTATAAAGTCCGAATTAAAACCTTGGGCCTTATCAATGGTTTGTTGCGCCATTTCACTTAATCTTTGCCCTACCTCGTCTTCTAATGATGGAATACTTTCCGGGGTAATCTCGATACCGCTCACCTCGTCTACATCCCCGGTCGTTTCAATCATTATTTTGAAATGAATCGAATTGGTTTGAACCTCAGGTATTATCTTACATTTACTAGATCTAAGTAAATAAGTAAACATTTCTTTGTCGCTGCGATGTACGGCTATG
>JAUZPJ010000189.1 GCA_030706025.1 Bacillota bacterium
GGAAACATGCTGAGGGGAAAACAAGCAGGAATATGGGTCACAGTGTCGAGGGGGCCTTGAGACTATGAAAAGTCGGTTTATGTAATTTGTGGAATAAAGTTAGCAATGTATTCCAATGGAAACCTTAGCCGAATATAGCAAAGGAGAGTTCAACCAGATCGTTGTGATGATCTGGCTTTTTTATACTGCCATAAAGTATAACTTAGTTGATATTTTCTGCAGCATAAGGCGGTAACTGCGGTCGGGCTTATGGCAGAAAGGTTTGGAATTCAACGGATGAAAGGCTTCGAAGGATTATCTGGCGGTGTAACAATAAATATGTAGCCAAAGGGGACAAGGGGTGCGGGAGCAGGCATATTGATGACCAGCTTTTATATGCAGCCTTTGTTAACACTTTCAATGCGGTGGTTGGGAACAAAGATTATTTTATGAAGAAATGGGAAGATCAGATTGGAAGTGAAGATGTTCTTAAGAAAGTTATTGCTAAGCGATTTATTGCTACATTCCGAACTTCGAGGCCTATTGACTAGTTTGATGTGGATTTGTATTTTAAACTGACGGAGAAGATAACGGTTTATGATGGTAAGCTGGTTGTTAGTTTGCTTGATGGGTTTGAGGTAGAGTGTGCTCTAGTTTTTAACCCATATATTTTTGAGTTCCTAAAAATGGGTATGGGAAATCGGTGTTCGCCGGCTTTATTTCTCTGAATGAATATTACGGTTCTCAACAGGTTCTATTTCCAAACTATTGTCATTACTTAATAACAAACATAATTGTTCCAATCCGTAAATGATTTTGCTCCCCTTGCGGGTTGTTCTTTTATGTCTAATTGGTGTTAAAAATTTACTACTTATATTCAACACATATGCCAAATCTGTTGAATACTAAACAATCATCTTAAACATTGATGATTGAAAAAAACTTTTACTGGATTATAATCTACAGATGTTGATAAATAAGTGTTTGCTTTAGTGGGAGGTAGAAATATGGTGATTCAGTGTCAAAATCTCTCTTTGAGCGATAGACATAAAACAGTTCTTGAAAACCTGAATTTGAATTTGCCGGACCGGCAGATTACGGCACTCTATGGCCCGACAGGAAGTGGGAAAACGGTACTTCTTCTTATTCTTGCTGGATTGATAAAACCTAGTACGGGGAAAGTTTTGATCGATGGCATTGATGTGGTGAAAAAGCCAAGAATGGCACGCAGGAAGATTGGCCTGGGGGTCATTCCGGATTTCAGTCCTTTGATTTCGAAACTGACTTTAAAGGAAAATCTCCAAATTCAAGCAAAAATCCTTCAGGTACCGCAACCGGAAAATCGAGTCCAAGATTTGCTGAAATACTTTGATCTGACGGATTATGCGGGCACTTTAACAGAGAATTTGCCAGCATATATTACGTCTAAGGCGAGCATCGCCTTAGCCTTACTGAATGATTCCAGCGTCCTTTTACTTGATGAGCCGGAGTACCGCCTTACCTCGGAAGAGACTGAAACGATATGGAGTTATCTACGAGAACTAAAGCAAACGGGTAAAAGTATAGTAATTTCTACGCGTTATCAAGAAGTTGCAGCGAAATGCGACGCAATGTTCAATATTGCATTAGGAAAGGTAGTTGATCCTCATGAGACCGATTCAGTGGGTCTGGTTCGAACTCAAACGGCTTTCGCGTAATCGGTTTGCCAGCCTAGCGGCGGTTGTTATTTTACTGATTCCTCTATTATATAGTTGTCTCTATCTTTATGCTTTCTGGGATCCCTACAATCATTTAGAACGGATGCAAGTAGCCGTGGTTAATTTGGACCAAGCGGCAACTAAGGATGAACAAACGGTGAACGCAGGGAAGGATTTGGTGGAGAAACTCAAGGACGATCATACGGTTGGCTGGAAATTTACAAATCAGCAGGAAGCTATGGACGGCTTAAATCATTCGAAATATGATTTGGCAATCGTAATACCAAAAGATTTTTCCCAAATGCTTTTAGATATGACAAAGGATCCAGGAGCAGGGCAACAACAGCAAAAGGCTAGACTTGACTATTACTCGGATCCGAGTAAAAACTATTTAGCGGAGCAGATCGGGAATAAAGTCGCTTCCAAGCTCCAAGGCGATTTAAATGGTCAGATTGCGGGAAACTTTTTGGAGAATGTTTTTAGTAATTTAGAAGATATGGAACGTAATCTGCAAATTGCGGCAGACGGTTCGAATAAACTCCAGGAGGGTATCTTCCAAGCCCATTCGGGAAGCGGTGAGATCACTCAGCATTTGCAGGAGGCGATGAGTGGCAGCGTTACCTTAGATCAAGGGCTTCAAGCTTTATCGGATGGAAGCGGGGAAGTCGCAAAAGGAAATGCTGATTTGGCAGATGGATCAACAAAACTTCAGGAGGGCTCCGTGACAATCCAAAGCGGAGTGAATACTGCACTTGATGGCTCAGGAAAATTGTCTGCGGGTTCTAATGAACTTATTCAAGGACTGGCAAAAGCGAATCAGTCCCTGCAAGATGCTGCCAGTGGTTCAGTACAGCTTTATTCCGGTTTGTCCTCTGCTTATGATGGATCCCAACGATTGCAGACCGGTCTAGGCATGTCCCAGGCTGGGTCTGCTCAAATTGAGAGTGGAGCAGCTCAATTATATGCGGGACTTAACACAATGAAATCTCAACTCAACAGTACGGATTCGGATCCCTCGAAGGCCGGGGTACCGGTACTTATTCAAGGCGCACAACACATCGTTACAGCGACTTCTGAGCCGAGCTATACCCCTGACAATCCCCAGACCATTCCAAATGGTGTCAAGGTTGCCAGCGATGGAATCGGTCAAGTGGTGAGCGGCTTAAATTCAGCGGTACCATCACTTCAAGGGGCGAGTACTACTCTGAGTGATGTCATAAGCCAGCTTGACCTGATGTTAAATGCTGATCCTACCTTAAAGGACAACCCTCAATTTATGGCAGCTTATACGAAGGCGTCTATGGAAGTCGCGGGCGTTCAACAAGGTATTCAGGGTCAAGCTCCTGCACTCGCGAACGCTATTGGCGGACTCAATCAGATCCAATATGGGTTAACTGGACATTCAACCGATCCTCTCCATCCTACGGTGCTTGATGGGTTGAGAAGTCTCAATACGGGTTCAACACAACTACAAGATGGTTTACAAACGATGTTAACTCGAATTAATGCTGGTTTAGATCAAATGATTGACGGCGCATCCTCACTTTCGCAAGGTAGTCACGATTTAAATAACGGGCTGACGTTTGCCTACAGTGGTTCGGCAAATTTAACGGAAGGACTTCATGACCTGACCGATGGCGGAGCGAAACTATCTTCGGGTCTTGCAAGTGGTGCAGCGGATTTTCCGAAATTAGTCGATGGCGGGCTCTCTCTCCAAACCGGCATTAATCAGCTGAAACAAGGATTAGCCGATCTGAGTCAAGGCATGGTAACGTTTGTTCAAAAGATGGGAGACCTTGTTCAAGGGGCTTCGAAGTTAGCGGATGGGGCTAAAGATATTAACCAGGGAGCTACACAAGCGGTTACGGGTTCAACGTCTTTACACAATGGTTTAGTACAGCTTCATGACGGAAGTTCGAGCTTAACCGATGGGCTTGGTCAGGCCGTCAGTGGAAGCAACGATTTGACAACTGGCTTAAAGGATGGCGTTACGAAGCTTCAAAAAAATCTCCCCCAAAATCCTTCGACGGTCTCCCAAGCCATGGGGCAACCCGTTGAAGTTGAGGAAACCAAATTACATCCCGTTCAAAATTATGGAACAGGCTTTGCTCCTTACTTCGTCCCGCTTTCTTTATGGGTAGGAGCTCTTATGCTCTTTTTCCTGATCAATCTTAAAGAAAATAGTTTGCAAGCAGCCGGTGTATCGAAGGTAAGAATTCTGCTTGGTAAGTCCGCAACATTCGCCTTTTTCGGAGCGGCTCAAGCTGTGATTTCCTCCTTTGTATTGATTACGTTCTTAGGGCTGCGTCCGAACAATGTTCTCTATTTTTACGGATTTAATATTCTTCAATCGTTAAGCTATGTCTCAATCATCTTCCTCTTTGTTAGTCTTTTTGATATGGCAGGTCGCTTTATCGCCATTCTTTTGTTAATGTTGCAACTTACATCCGGTGGAGGAACCTTCCCGGTTACACTCATTCCGAAGTTCTTTCAAGTGCTTCATCCGTACCTGCCGATGACTTATGGAATTGAAGCCCTGCGCAATATTATTTCCGGTAGTGCGAATATTCCACTGCAGACTTCGGTGTTCGCGCTTTTGTGCTTCGGAGTAGGGGCCCTTGCCCTTGCAGTCTTACTCTCACCGAAACGGTTAAGGGTCAAGGATTTGCATCCGTCACCACAGTTAGGAACTTAAAATAATAGGATATCGAGTTTAGTTTAAGTTGACGATAAAGGCTGCACGGTGCGTGATTTTACGACACCGTGCAGCCTGTTTTTACCTTTTGAGGACTTCAATGATTGTGACAGCCATATCCTTAGGAGAAACATTCATTTCGTCATTAAGCCACTGTTGTATTACCCCTATACAACCAGAAATAATAAAGGGCATATAATAATGAAGTTTTATTTCAGAAGATGGATTGTAAATAGGAGGGTGAGATTGTTTTATAGCATCCTTAAGTTTCTCGAGAAACACATAGTCACCTTCGGGTCCAAGCAATATCCTACATATCTCAGCATTGCTTTGAACAAACTCAAAGAGATAAGTAAAGAAAGATAGCAAATTATCATAGGTATTCGCGCTTTTCGTGAATTTATTATACGCGTCGCTGAAATCTTGAAGAATTTCCGTTTCTACAGTCTCTACCATATCAAATACATCTTTGTAGTACAAATAGAACGTCGATCGATTAACATCGGCTAATTCGGTGATCTCTTTGACTGTAATACTACTCATTTTCTTTTTAGACATAAGCGTTGTTAGTGCTTGCAATAAAACCTTTTTAGTTTTGCGTGTACGACGGTCAATCTTCTGGGCTTCCATGATAAACCTCCAAGAACGCTCTTGATTAATGAATTAAAATGTATGTAACACACTGTTTATAATAAAACATGTGTTGGGTAATATGCAAATGTGAATTACAATTTCGAGTATATGCTAGCCGCTGGGAAAACCTCGCTAAGGCTGGAAGGCATATATTCTCATGGATTACCTCAAAGCCGAATGATAGGGCTGATACAGATAATAAGTTACTCTTCCTTACCCTATGCTTACCTGAAGTTAAACCGGTTTCATTAAGCTTGGCCTTAACTTCTACGTTAACGGTCATTTTTTTGAATTCTTCCTCCCAGTTCTCCTCAAGAGCTGGGTATTCTTTTGGGAATTTTCGATGATATTCCGTGCCGAATTTGAAGACATCGGTCCCTAAGGTCTGAGCTTTTTGGAGTGCCGCATTGATCTCGTCCTGAATCACGACCGCTTGTCGCTCCTCTAGTTGCTTAAAGTTCTCAGGTGTAGCTATATTGATAGAGGTCATCTGTTCCCCCAGATTACCGACTTCTTCAACGGAAACAGTCATAACGGGCTTTCCGTCAATCAACTCAGGTTTGACTTTACTGGACGCTTTCATGATTTCTATAGCAACCTTAAACCCTTTCTCAGTTTCGATAGAGACGGAAGAATTCTAAA
>JAUZPJ010000019.1 GCA_030706025.1 Bacillota bacterium
CATCCCACGGCGATAGTCTCCAATGGAGACTATCGTGTTCGCACACTGCATTGCTATAGTGTTAGTTTTAAAAGAAATTCCGATAAAAAAGCAATCTTTATCTATTTTAAGATAAGATTGCTTTTTAGTTTCTATTATCTGATCCAATTAATGCAATACTATGTGGCTGTAATTAGCATTATCAACTTCATTACTAGACTCAGTGAAATTGGAGTTATTTATATCCGTTACAATTTGGCTAGATGTTTCTTTGCGAATCTCGTTTGATGATGCAAATACAGTTGGGTCTGAGAGCCAAACGATGGCCTGTGCAGAAACTAAACCATGAACTAAATGGTTCCATATAGCAGAATATACCGTCTTGGTCAGACCGAACTTTTTCAATATCCCAAGTTTTTGCCCTCCTACAATACTTCCTAGAGAAAGCATTGATACTAAGGTCCCTTTAAGCAGATGATAATCTTTTCCGGTCTTCTTTAATATATAGATCAATGGAATTCCCCACATGGAACCTATTCCGAAATGTGCTATTTCACCTAAAATGAAATTCTTCCTTTGTTTTGTTCTGAAAGGTGCTACAAACAATCCACCAGCTATATGACCATACAACGTTTCGGTTTTTCCGGCTTTAAAGATTAATAGATTAGATAAATGCATAAAGGCCGTACCAATAAAACCCCCTAAAAGTCCCGTCGTAATTGAATCTTTCATCTTACCTGTTTTATGTAATGAGTCTGTCAATTTAATAAAGAATCTTAACATTCTATCCGCCTCCGACATTCTGTTACTTTAATATTATCGTGCGCAGAATAGGGATGTTTATAAAATGTAATTGTTTCCAGAAAGGCTAAGATCGCATGGAAAAAGCATTTGGTGATCACACTAATTCGGGGAGGAATGCAAAATGCATACGTTATGGAAAGGGTCCATTAGTTTTGGCTTGGTAAATGTTCCGGTAAAAATGCATGCTGCAACGGAATCACAAGAGTTTAAATTTAATTATCTTCATAGAGATTGTCAGTCGCGGATTCGGTCCATTAAAAAGTGTCCTCACTGTGATCAAGAGGTGGATATGGCCGATTTAGTTAAGGGCTATGAGTATGAGAGAGACCGGTACGTTGTTTTAAGTGATGAGGACTTGGCATCTTTGGAACAACCTATGAGTCGCTCGATCGATATCCTTGATTTTATCGACTTGAAAGAAATTGATCCGATCTATTATCAGAAATCGTACTATCTCTCGCCGGAAGAGACTGCGCTGAAGGCATATCGTTTACTTACTCAGGCGATGGAAGAGAGTGGTAAAGTTGCCTTGGCACGTGTCACCATGCGCTCTAAACAACATTTGGCCTGTCTGCGTGTTTTTGAAGAAGGACTCATCATGGAAACGATGTACTATCCCAGGGAAATTCGTCATATGGACGTGGTTTGGGATCGTGTTGTGCCTACCGAAACAGAATTGACGATGGCTCGCCATTTAATTGATAACCTTGCACATCCTTTTGAACCAGAAAAGTACCATGATGAATTGCATGAACAAATGGCACAGTTAATTGAAAGCAGGGTAGCGGGTGAAAACTTCAAGGTTGAAGCTCCGTCCAAGGGTGGTCAAGTGGTCGATTTAATGGAGGCATTAAGGGCAAGTATTGCTCAAACAGAACAAGAAAAGGGGAAATTGGAAACTACTAATACTAGGGATAGAGCAAAAGATAAAGCAGATGAGGCTAGGGATGAGGCAAACGATACTCAAGCGCAGGTAAGGGAAACAGTCACGGACCAATCAACTGAGGAAAAACCGAAGTCAACCTTGACTCCAAGAAAACGAACAACTCGGCGTGCGAAAGGAGCATAGTCGACACTCTGGTTCAACCGGAGTCCATATTTTATTACCATTGGACGATCGGTTTACTTATCCTGAAGTTTAACGTTGGATCGAGGGAATTTGTCGTTTTCTAACAGCCCAACGTCAGGGATTCTGCACTCTAGAACGTAGTACAAAAAAACGTGAAGGAAAGGTCTATCTTGATTATCTCCAAAATGGACGAGGAAAAACCATGGCAGGTATTTATAGTGTTCGACCGACACCGTTGGGTCATATCTCTACTCCTCTTCTTTGGGATGAAGTGGTTCAAGGAGTCAATCCGGATAATTTTCATGTGCGCTCGTTTAGATACCGGATCAAAGGGGTTGGCGATCTTAGTATAGTGATGCAGCAACACAATGATTTTACGACTATCCTACACTATTTTACCTAATCAATGGGTATTCGACAATTTTTATGCAGGAGAAGCGCCCTTTAGTCCCGAAGAGGAGGTCAAAGGGGGATAAAGGCATGGGAATGGAAGAGGAAAAGATAGTTCGAGCCGCATTTCGGACGATGAAAGGTCTCGGTAGCCAGCATCTGCGACAGCTAATAGCCCATTTCGGAAGTGCAGTTAAGGCTTGGGAAGCACCTTCGAATAACTATCTTCAAATATTTAACCACGAAAAGTGGATTGAGGTAATATTAAAAGAACGGAAAACTGTTGATCCCCAAAAGGTCGGGGATAATTTAAACAAACAGGGGATTGGGATGATCACGCCGGAAGAACAGGACTATCCTCCGTTACTTGCGGAGTTGGCAGATGCTCCGCCAATTCTATATTATCGTGGTAAGCTGCGCGGAGATGCAGAGGTATTGGCTGTAGTAGGCTCACGCCAAGCAACCTCATATGGTAAATCAGCTGCTAAGATGTTGTCCCGCGATGCTGCAGCTAAAGGAATTGTCATCGCCAGCGGTCTGGCCCGAGGAATTGATACTGCCGCACATCATGGAGCCGTGGAAAGTGAGGGGATAACGTGGGCTTTTCTGGGATGTGGTCTTGACCGTGTGTATCCTCCGGAAAACCGGCGTTTAGCAGAAGAAATCCTGGTAAAAGGGGCATTAATTAGTGAATTCACGCCTGGGACGCCACCCAATGCGATACATTTCCCAGCTCGAAATCGTTTGATAAGTGGTTGTTCACGAGGGGTTGTGGTCGTGGAGGCCGCGGAAAGAAGTGGAGCATTGATTACAGTCGATTTCGCCTTAGAGCAAGGGCGCGAAGTATTTGCAGTACCCGGACCGATTTTTAGTAAAGTAAGCCGAGGCCCCCATAATTTATTGCGTCAAGGGGCTAAAATCGTTGAAGGAATTGAGGATATATTAAGTGAGATACCAGTTTGGACAAAGCATGTTGGGCAAGTTGTTGGTTACAAGAAGCAGCTTAAAGAAACAGAGCCTTCCGACGGTATTGAACATACGTCAATTCTTCAGCAGTTAAGTGATGTCCCACTGCATATAGATCAAATTACAATTCACTCGGCCTTGCCTGTTTCAAGCATTTCCCTAGCTTTATTAGAACTCCAATTAGCCGGAAGAGTCTTACAATTACCTGGACAACATTATGTATTAGCCCGTGAGAGCTAGACATACTATGGAAAAGGCGTTAATATAGGGCTTAGTTTTACCAACGCTAAGTTCTTTTAAAATAATTCAGTTGGGCTGATTGGATAATAAGAAAGTGAAAAAAAGGGATAACCTTAAAGATCAATCGATGAAGAAATCTTAAGGTTATTAATGTAACTTTTTTACTTTATTTGAGGTGAAATTGTGGCTAAAACGCTTGTTATTGTAGAGTCTCCGGCTAAGGCAAAGTCAATCAGTAAATTCTTGGGAAGTCGTTACACGGTGAAAGCATCCATGGGACATTTGCGGGATTTGCCAAAAAGTCAATTAGGTGTCAATTTAGAAAATGACTTTGAACCTAAATATATTGCGATTCGTGGACGAGGAGATTTGATAAAGGATTTACGTTCAGCGGCTAAAGGGGCTGATAAGGTCTTTCTGGCTTCTGACCCCGACCGTGAGGGGGAAGCAATTGCGTGGCACCTTTCTTACTTATTAGGACTTAACCAGGAAGATAAAAATCGTATTGAATTTCATGAAATAACTAAAACGGCCATCCAGGCAGCGATTAAGCAACCCCGGCGGATTGATCAAGATCGGGTAGATGCTCAGCAAGCTCGCCGGGTATTCGATCGATTAGTCGGCTACCAGTTAAGCCCATTACTTTGGCGAAAAATCAAAAAAGGGCTGAGCGCTGGAAGGGTCCAATCTGTGGCTGTTCGATTGATTGACGATCGAGAAGAGCAAATTAGGGCCTTTGTTTCTGAAGAGTATTGGAGTTTAACGGCTAACCTTCAGTCAGCTGGGGGTAAGTTCTTGGCAAAACTCTTAAAGAAATCTGGTCAGAAAGTTTCCATTTCCTCGAAAACGGAAATGGAAAGTGTTTTGGAGGATTTAAAGGGAAAAGAGTTTAAGGTTTCCGATGTGCGTAGCAAAGAAAAGAAAAAACAACCTGCTCCTCCCTTTATAACGAGCAGTTTGCAGCAGGAAGCCCATCGGAAATTGAGTTTCTCGCCAAAGCGCACAATGATGTTAGCACAACAATTGTATGAAGGTCTGGACCTTGGAAAAGAAGGAACTATCGGTTTAATCACCTATATGCGTACAGATTCAGTGAAGATTGCAGAAACAGCACAAGCTGAGGCAAAGGAATGGATTTTGTCCCAATATGGAATGGATTATTATCCTGCAGAACCACGGCAGTTCACCAGCAAAGGTCGGGCTCAGGAGGCCCATGAAGCAATCCGCCCTACTTCAGCCTTGCGGACACCTGATTCTTTGAAGGGGATATTATCGAGGGATCAATTAAGGTTATACCGTTTGATTTGGGAACGGTTTATCGCGAGTCAGATGAGTGCAGCGGTCATGGATACATTGGCGGTCGACGTTCTCGTGAGTGACTATTTATTTCGGGCAAATGCCTCAACGGTACGTTTCCCGGGATTTCTGGCGGTCTACGAAGAAGGAAAAGACGAGGGCGATTCAATCGATGAAGAGCAAAGTTCATTGACCCTTTCGATTTTGCCAGGGGAAATCCTTAATGTTGTCAAACTGCAAGATAAACAACACTTTACAGAACCTCCGCCGCGCTTCACGGAGGCCTCGCTCGTTCGCAAGATGGAAGAGGAAGGGATTGGGAGACCGAGCACTTATGCGCCGACTATTGAGACAATTCAAACTCGGGGTTATGTTGTGAAAGAAGAAAAACAGCTAATTCCTACCGAACTTGGGGAAATCGTCATCAACTTATTAAAAGAGAACTTTCCGGATATAGTAAATCTTGAGTTTACAGCTAATTTGGAAGAAAAACTTGATTTAGTCGAAGAAGGAACTGTGTCTTGGAAGTCAGTGGTTGGAGATTATTATATGCCTTTCTCCATAAGCTTAGCTCAGGCGGAAGAGAAAATTGGCAAGGTTAAGATTGAGGATCAAATCTCAGATGAACTATGCGAGAATTGCGGCCGAAATATGGTCATCAAGATGGGGCGCTACGGCAAATTCTTGGCATGTCCGGGTTTTCCGGAGTGTCGAAATACAAAACCTTTACTTGAAGAAGCAGGCTTAAATTGTCCGAAATGCTCAAAACCCCTTGTGGTCCGCCGCTCCAAGAAGGGGCGTAAATTCTACGGGTGCAGCACTTATCCGGAATGTGACTTTGTTTCGTGGGAAATGCCTGCTCCAGAACCATGTCCAGAGTGTCAACAATTGATGGTAATTAAATCGTCTAAACGGCAAAAGAAGCAAGTTTGTACTAATCGGGAATGCCGCTATACAAAGGTGATTGAAGAGGATAAGTAATCTGTACTGACCTATAGAATAAGGAGCGATAGGGTAAATGCAACGTATTACCGTTATAGGAGCAGGCCTAGCAGGTTCAGAGGCTGCATGGCAATTAGCAGAACGTGGAGTAATGGTGGATTTATATGAAATGCGCCCAATTAAATTGACTCCCGCTCATCATACAAATCGATTTGCTGAACTCGTATGCAGCAACTCGTTGCGGGGGGCTGGTTTAGAGAATGCAGTAGGGCTATTAAAAGAAGAAATGCGGCGTGTAGGATCTCTGATTATGAGTGCAGCAGACCATCATGCGGTTCCTGCTGGTGGTGCTTTAGCAGTTGATCGCGTGCTGTTTTCGGCGGAGGTCACGGAACGACTAGAACAACATCACAACGTTAGTGTTCATCGGGAGGAAGTGCATGGCCTTCCGGAAGAAGGAATTACAATTGTCGCTAGTGGCCCGCTGACTTCCGATGATTTAGCTGAAGATATCCAGCGTTTTACTGGGGAGCAAGCACTTTCCTTTTATGATGCGGCAGCCCCAATTGTCACTCTGGAGTCTATCGATTTAAACAAGGCCTTTTGGGCTTCCCGCTACGATAAAGGCGAAGCAGATTATTTAAACTGTCCTATGACCAGAGAAGAATATGATGTGTTTTATAATGCCCTACAAGAGGCTGAGACAGCTGAAATTCAAGGCTTTGAAAAAGGGAAGGTTTTTGAAGGGTGTCTGCCAGTAGAAGTGATGGCTAAGCGTGGTCCTCAGACCCTGACATTCGGTCCCCTGAAACCAGTGGGGTTGCAGGATCCTCGCACAGGGCGAAAATCTTATGCTGTTGTGCAGCTGCGTAAGGAAAATCAGGCCGGAACCCTCTTTAATCTTGTGGGCTTTCAGACGCATCTGAAATGGGGAGAACAAAAACGGGTTTTTTCACTGATCCCTGGCTTGGAAAATGCCGAGTTTGTGCGTTATGGTGTGATGCACCGGAATACGTTTCTTAATGCTCCGCAAATACTTAAAGCTGACTTTAGCTTAAGGATAAAACCGTCTCTTTTTTTTGCCGGTCAAATGACAGGAGTGGAAGGGTACGTTGAATCAGCTGCTAGCGGGCTTTTAGCAGGCCTTAATGCTTGGAGACGGCTGAATCAGATGGATACTTTGGTTTTTCCTGCGGAAACGACGTTGGGAGGTTTAGCACGTCATTTGGAAGGCTCCCCAAGTCAAAGCTTTCAACCTATGAATATTAACTTTGGGTTGCTGCCACCTTTGACAAAGCGAATTCGTGATAAACGTGAAAAAAATACAAAAATTTCGGATCGAGCATTGGAGTCATTAGCTGAATTTTGCACCTTGGAGGATTTAGGGAGGTAAGGTTGTGCTGGTTGATGAAGCGTTAAGTTTATTTGCTGGTCACCTGTATTCTCAAAATCGTTCGGATCTCACAGTGGTGGCCTATCAAACTGATTTGAGTCAGTTTTTTCAATTTACGGCTATCGAACAGGGTGTGAAACCTGAAGCACTGGCTGTGGATATGATTGATGTATATATTGTGCGTAGTTTTTTGGGTGCTTTGGCAGAACACGGTCTGTCCAGAAAAAGTATGGCTCGCAAGCTTGCTGCCCTAAGGTCTCTTTTCAAGTTCTTATGTCGTCAAGAAATATTAGTTGCAAATCCGGTTCAGCGGGTAGCAAGTCCAAAATTAGGGCGCAAACTCCCGCATTTTCTTTATTTGAACCAAGTTGAGGGGTTACTTAAAGCGTCGGATTGTTCTAAATTGTTAGGCTCTCGTGATCAAGTAATTATGGAATTGCTCTATGGTTCAGGGTTAAGGGTTAGTGAGCTTGTTGGGTTAAATCGTGAGAACATAGATTTGGAAAACGGCTTGATTCGAGTTCTTGGGAAAGGAAACAAGGAACGAGTTATTCCTGTAACAAACCATGCAATTAAGGCCATCGAGCGATATCTTGAGATGCGCTCAGATAACGATTCAGTGCTTCTACTAAATTACAAAGGGACACGATTGTCGGATCGATCAATTCGTCGAATTTTGAACAAATTGGTCACTAAGGTCAGCTTGGAACAGCACGTGCATCCGCATATGCTTCGACATTCCTTCGCCACTCATCTTTTGGATGGGGGAGCAGATTTAAGAAGCGTTCAGGAGTTACTGGGACATCAGAAACTTTCCTCGACTCAAATCTATACTCACCTCACTCGAGAACGAATAAAAGAAGTCTATGCTTCGTCGCATCCTCGAGCTAAATAATAGTGTTGAACCGAAGAGTTTTCATAAAAAAATGTAAATTATCTACAATTTAACTTGACAACACATAATATGCCCGAGTAAACTTCATTGAAGGAGGGTTATCTATGTTTCACGCAACGACAATTGTCGCAGTAAAAAAAGGGGAACACGTCTCTATAGCGGGTGACGGACAAGTGACGTTTGGGCAGGCGACCGTTATGAAGCACACCGCCCGAAAAGTCCGTAGCTTGTATCACGGGAAGGTTATCGCAGGTTTTGCGGGATCCGTTGCAGATGCGTTTACGCTTTTCGATAAATTTGAACAGAAACTTGAAGAATATCATGGGAATCTTCAACGTGCGTCCGTCGAACTTGCTAAGGAATGGCGAACGGACAAAATGTTAAAAAATCTTGAAGCGCTGCTTTTGGTAGCAGATACCCAAAATCTTTTGATACTATCCGGTTCGGGTGAGGTTATTGAACCTGACGATGGAATAGCTGCCATCGGATCTGGTGGAAATTATGCTTTGGCCGCAGCTCGAGCGTTAGTAAAGCATACAGATTTGACGACAACGGAGATTGTACGCGAAGCAATGCTTGTAGCCGCTTCAATTTGTGTTTATACTAATGATCAAATTAACGTGCAAGAATTGTAGGAGGTGAGTGTATGGACCATTTGACACCGCGGGAAATTGTTCGCGAATTAGACAGGGATATTGTAGGACAGAACTCGGCTAAACGTGCAGTTGCGGTTGCTTTACGTAATCGTTATCGGCGTTCTTGTTTGTCAGAATTATTGCAGGAAGAGATTATTCCCAAAAATATTTTGATGATCGGCCCAACTGGTGTGGGAAAGACTGAGATTGCCCGGCGGTTGGCAAAACTTGTTCGCGCCCCGTTCATAAAGATTGAAGCAACGAAGTTTACTGAAGTTGGTTATGTTGGCCGGGATGTAGAATCCATCATTCGCGACTTGGTCGAAATCTCCTTGCGAATGGTGAAGGCAGAGCGCACTGAACAGGTTCAGGCTCAAGCAACGGTTAATGCAGAAAAACGCTTAGTCGAATTGTTGGTTCCAGAAAAACGCACGGAAAGTTCTTCAAATAACCCTTTTCAGATGTTGTTTGGGCAAACTTCTGAAGAAAAGAACGTTGAAGTTTCTCCTGAAATAGTGAAAGAACGCAAGCTAGTTGCGGAACACTTACGACTTGGGGAACTTGAAGAACGGGTCATCGAGATTTCAGTCGAAGAATCCACGCCGCTTTCCGATATGTTGGGCAATAACAACATGATGGAGATGGGCTTGAATATTCAGGATATGATGTCTGGATTATTACCTAAGAAGCACAAAAAGAGAAAAGTGACTGTGCGCGATGCGCGCAAGATCTTGATTAATGAAGAAGCTCAGAACTTAATTGACCAAGACGAAGCGGTTCAAGAGGCGATTCGTAGAACCGAACACGAGGGAATCGTCTTCTTAGACGAAATTGACAAAATTGCAGGACGAGAAGGTGCAGGCGGCCCAGATGTTTCAAGGGGTGGAGTTCAGCGTGACATTCTCCCAATCGTTGAGGGATCAACAGTGGTGACAAAATACGGGCCAGTTAAAACCGACCATATTTTGTTTATTGCTGCAGGAGCTTTTCATCTTAGCAAGCCGTCAGACCTTATTCCAGAACTTCAGGGTAGATTTCCCATCCGTGTGGAACTTGAATCATTAAGTGTGGCAGATTTTAAACGTATCCTTACTGAACCGCAATCTTCTTTAATAAAACAATATAGCGCATTATTGGGAACGGAAGGCATAAAAATCGATTTTACAGAGAATGCTATTGACGAATTGGCAGAGGTTGCCTATAAAGTAAATTCTACCGCTGAAAATATTGGAGCGCGGCGACTCCATACAATTGTAGAAAAAGTGCTGGAGGAACTATCATTTGAAGCCTCTGAACTTCCCGAAGATTATACAGTGACAATTAATCGGGACTATGTCCAACACCGTTTAGGTAATGTTGTTCAAAATCAAGATTTGGCAAAATATATTCTATAGACAAATAGTTAAATAACAGTTAAAAGTAATTTAAAGGGGGATAACTTAAAACTTATGGAAACGACACTTTTAGAAAAAATTAGAACGATAAATAAGTTAATTCAGCGTGCTGCTGGAAACCCAGTTGATTTTGAAGAAATGGCTAAGGTTCTTAGTCAGGCCGTGACTGCCAACTGTTATATCGTTGGTCGACGTGGAAAGATTCTAGGGTATTGCTTTATGAACAATTTTGTCTGTGGATCAATGGAAGATATTGTGGTACACTCCGAGCGCTTTCCGGAAAGCTATAATGATGGTTTGATGAAAATTAGTGAGACAAAAACTAATACGTCCCAAGTTGCCAATGGCTGTGTTTTTGACGACAATAAACGCTGTCAATTTAATAATAAAATTACAACCATTGTACCAATTTTAGGTGGGGGCGAACGCGTCGGGACTTTAGTTTTAGCTAAATATGATGAGGATTTTAGAGAAGAGGATCTCGTACTTGCCGAATATGGAGCAACGGTTGTAGGTATGGAGATTTTGCGTGTGAAGGCAGAGCGAGCAGAAGAAGAGGCTCGCAAAAAGGCCGCCGTACAAATTGCCGTTGGGACCCTGTCCTATTCTGAACTTGAAGCAGTGGAACACATCTTTGCAGAATTAGGCGGAGGGGAAGGACTACTCGTTGCAAGTAAAATTGCAGACCGAGTAGGGATTACTCGTTCAGTAATTGTCAACGCTTTACGCAAGTTTGAGTCAGCTGGAGTGATTGAATCGAAGTCATTAGGGATGAAAGGTACGTATATTAGAGTTCTTAACGATTATTTACTAGACGAACTAGAAAAGCATGTCAAACGTACTAAGTAAATCGTTTTACGGAGGGTAATTTTCATGGATGAACATGATTACGTTTACCGACTGAAACCGCTTATCGTGCCAGGCATCGCATTTCTTATTCTATATCCACTTATTTTTGGTAGTATCCACATTTTTAGTAAGCTGCCAACTATAGAAGGAATCGTGCTTATTGGGATATATCTTATTACAGGGCTGGGAATCGTTACGTTATGGTTTATTGGGAAGACCAAACACGTGCAGATTAAGGAGTCGCAGATTGTAATTGGATCAATTCTAGGAGAACGTATTTTAGAACCGCAAGATATTCGACGAGTTGCTTTTTATTTTGACGGAAACGGACGGGAAGTTGCTCAGATTCGTGCCAAAGAAGTGTTTTATTACCTAAACGAGTTATATTTCCCTTTTCCCGAGTTGATGAGTGATTTGGAGAATTTTATTCGGCGTTACAATTTGCGCTCAAACTTAGAGAGGTATGCTGGTTTGAGTGAATAGGCATAATTCGTTGCAAAACCTTAAATAATGTGCTAATCTATTTGAGTGTGATTAAATGACTCACGTAGTTGGGATTAAAGTGCCAGTTCTTTGTCGGAAGGCAAGGGGCGCTTTAAGATGAACCTGCGGAGGAAAAAACAAAAAGAAAGTTGGTAGACAAAAATGGCAGTTATTTCCATGAAACAATTATTGGAGGCTGGCGTTCACTTCGGACATCAAACACGGCGTTGGAACCCTAAAATGGCTCGTTATATTTTTACAGAGCGTAACGGAATTTACATTATTGACCTACAAAAAACTGTAAAAAAGGTTGATGAAGCCTTTAACTTTGTTCGGAATCTAGCGACTGAGGGCGGTACCATGTTATTTGTGGGTACTAAGAAACAGGCTCAAGAGTCCGTCAAAGATGAAGCGGAACGTTGCGGCATGTATTTTGTGAATGAGCGCTGGCTCGGCGGGATGCTAACAAACTTCCAAACAATTCAAAAACGTGTTGATCGTTTACGTGTTTTGGAGCGGATGGAGGCTGAAGGGGTTTTTGAGGTACTTACTAAGAAGGAAGTTTCAGCTCTTCGCCATGAAATGGAGAAATTAGAACGCTTCTTGGGTGGTATAAAGAACATGAAAAAACTCCCGGATGCTTTGTTTATTGTTGATCCACGCAAAGAGCGAATTGCTGTAGCTGAAGCACGCCGTTTAAATATCCCCATCGTCGCCATTGTTGACACAAACTGTGATCCAGATGAAATTGACGTAGTTATTCCTGCTAATGATGATGCTATTCGTGCTGTCAAGTTGCTTACATCGAAGATGGCTGATGCGATCATTGAAGGACAACAAGGAAATATGGATGATGCCGAGGAAACTGAAGAAGTAGTCGAAGGGTAAAAATCGAGGTTCGAGATTAGAGGTTCGAGGTTCGAATTTGAGCCTCGAACCTCTAAAACGTGCCTAAACATACACTACAACACAAAACTCTTGTGTAGAACATAGCGCATAGCGCATCGAATTTAGGAGGGATAACCATGGCAGCCATAAGTGCAGCTCTAGTAAAAGAACTTAGGGAACGTACCGGCGCGGGTATGATGGATTGTAAAAAGGCACTCACAGAGTGTGATGGTGATATGGAAAAGGCTAGCGATTTCTTGCGCGAAAAGGGCCTTGCTGCAGCAGCTAAAAAGGAAGGTCGTGTTGCGGCTGAAGGGACAGTTGAAGCTTATATTCATGGTGGCGGACGAATCGGGGTATTGCTTGAAGTTAACTGTGAGACAGACTTTGTGGCTCGCGGGGATGAATTCAAAGCGTTAGTTCGGGATCTTGGAATGCATATTGCTGCTGCGAATCCGCAATATTTAAATAAAGAGGAAGTGCCTGCAGAAGTACTTCAACATGAGAAGGATATTCTTAAAGCACAAGCTCTTAATGAAGGAAAACCTGAGAAAATCGTCGAAAAGATGGTTGAGGGACGGATTGAAAAGTTTTACAAAGAAGTTTGCTTATTAGAACAACCCTTTGTTAAGGATCCTGACAAGAGCGTGCGTGAATTAGTGTTGGATAAAACAGCTAAGATTGGTGAACGCATTGTTGTTCGTCGTTTTACCCGGTATGAGTTAGGTGCAGGGATTGAAAAACGGCAAGATGATTTTGCTGCAGATGTGATGAAAGAAATAAATCGCTAAGCCAAACATACAATTGATTAGAGAACACCCTGGTGTTCTCTTTTTCAAACGTAAAACGGTTTTCTTAGAAAGATAGAATTAACGCTGATGGAGGTTAATCCATGGAAAAACTACGGTATAGTCGAGTGGTCCTAAAGATAAGCGGGGAAGCACTTGCAGGGACTCAAGGCTTTGGGCTTCAGCATGATATGCTAGTTTCCGTTGCGGAACAGGTGGCGGAAATTAGAGATATGGGAGTTGAAGTTTGCCTGGTTGTCGGTGGTGGAAACCTATGGCGTGGCATTGCGGGAAGTGCCCAAGGTATGGATCGTGCAACTGCCGATTACATGGGGATGCTGGCAACGGTGATGAACGCCCTAGCCCTGCAGGATGCCTTGGAAAAGGCTGGATCAGACACCCGAGTCTTATCGGCAATCGAGATGCGACAAGTAGCTGAGCCTTATATTAGACGTCGAGCCATTCGACATATGGAAAAGGGCCGTATTGTTATTTTTGCAGCAGGAACAGGAAATCCTTACTTCTCGACAGATACAACGGCTGCTTTAAGGGCTGCTGAGATCGAAGCCGATGCTATCCTGATGGCCAAACGGGTGGATGGGGTCTATGATTCCGATCCGCTTAAGAATCCTCAAGCAAAGAGGTTCGATAGCTTGAGTTATCTCGATGTCCTGAGCAAAGGTTTGGGTGTAATGGATTCGACCGCAACTTCGCTTTGTATGGACAATCATATTCCTGTAATAGTTTTTGACCTAACGGTCAAAGGCAATATTCGTCGTGTTATAATGGGTGAGTCTATTGGAACTTATGTTGGGAGGGATAGTTAATGATATCCGATGTGATTAAAGACGCGGAGGAACGGATGCATAAAGCGGTTGACGCATTACGTCGTGAGTACGCATCAATTCGTGCAGGTCGTGCAAACCCGAGTGTCTTGGACAAGGTTATGGTTGAATACTACGGGACTCCTACACCTATTAATCAGCTTGCAAATATCTCAGCTCCTGAACCGAGAATGATTGTGATTCAATCTTGGGATAAATCTGTACTTCCTGCGATTGAAAAATCAATTATGAAATCTGATTTAGGCCTAAATCCGTCAAGTGATGGTACTGTGATTCGCATTATGATTCCGCAACTTACGGCAGAACGACGTGTGGAATTGGTGAAAAGGGTTAAGAAAGAAGCCGAAGAAGCACGTGTAGCCGTCCGTAATGTTCGACGAGATATAAATGATAAACTTAAGAAACTTGAAAAGGACCATGGAGATCATGGAGCATCAGAAGATGACGTCAAACGTGCCCAAGATGACGTACAGAAGATGACAGACAAGTTCATTAAGGAAATTGAACGTGTGATGGAAACTAAGGAAAGCGAAATTACGGAAGTATGATACATGCCTGGCTCGGTCGAAGTTGGGACGAAGTAAAGCTTGAAGTTGAACAAATGTTTAAGCCTTATACTTTCCAAGTTGCGCGCCCTCATGGTAAAATGGAACCAACGGGAAATCTCCGTGTTGTTCGCGTGAGAGAATTAGACGACCGCGTGGATCTCATATTAGCGCATGAAAGTTTCGTTAAAGAAACCATGACCCCCTAACTTGATAAGGGGGTCTTTTTCAAAGTTGGAGGTTCCAAGTAGTTGGAGGATCGCCGATGGGGGTGAAATGATGTGGTTCAAGCCTTGGAAAAAGAATAAAGATGAGATCGATAATTCAAAGAATCAGATTGCTTTGGACCGCCTTCCACGCCATATTGCCATTATTATGGATGGGAATGGGCGATGGGCTCTTAAACGCGCGCTTCCCCGTTCGATGGGACACAGGGCAGGGGTTGAGGCCTTACGAAAGGCTGTTAAAACATGTTCTGAGCTCGGGATTCAAGTGCTTACCGTTTATGCATTTTCTACGGAAAACTGGAGGAGGCCTAAAGACGAAGTTGGCGTACTGATGTCTTTGCTTACGGAGTATCTAAGAAAAGAACTCAATGAACTTCATCAAAACAATGTGGCTATTCGTGCTATAGGAGGACTCAATGATCTTCCACTTGAGGCTAAACGCGAATTGGAAAAATCGATGGAGCATACCCGTAACAATACGGGACTTATTCTTAACCTTGCTTTAAATTATGGGGGGCGGTCTGAGATTATTGCTGCTGTAAGGAAACTGAGCAACGATGTCTTGACAGGAAAACAACGGGTTGAGGAGATTGATGAAGTGCAGTTCAGTCAAGCACTTTATACCGGAGGGTTACCGGACCCAGACTTACTGATTCGGACCTCAGGTGAAATGAGATTAAGTAATTTTTTGCTTTGGCAGCTAGCCTATACGGAAATTTTGGTGATTGACGAGCTTTGGCCCGATTTCGGGAAAGAAACTCTGCTTCAAGCGATTAAAATATACCAAAAACGAGATCGTCGGTTTGGTGGAATACATACTAATTGAGGAGTTAGCGAATGCTTAAACGAACTCTAAGTGCCCTGATCGGTGCTCCGCTTTTTTTAGGGTTAACCTATTTGGGTGGTCCTTATATTGCTTTATTAGTGACAGTGCTAACGTTGCTGGCATTGTGGGAATTCATGAAAATCGGTGAACACCTGGGGATGCGCACTTGGTATAAACAAACGACGATTGTTACAGTTGTTTGGTTGATCAATTTGTTCATCGGCAGTAAAGAATGGTTGTTTTCATCGGTTGTCTTTTGGCTGCTTCTTGTTCTTGGGCGTCTCGCTTTAAATTATCCTAAGACATCGCTTGCCGAGGCAGCTTATAATTTGTTGGCGTTCCTTTATACGGTTGTCTTGCTATCCCATCTTTATTTACTTCGGCAACTTCCTAGGGGGTTAGAGTTGACCTTCCTAACGATATTTTTGGTATGGGCTACCGATACGGGTGCATACCTTATAGGGAGGCAGTTTGGACGACATCTTTTAGCACCCCAAGTTAGTCCAAAGAAAACCGTAGAAGGTTCAATAGGTGGATTAATGCTTAGTATTGTTGTGGCTATGGTATTTTGGAACCAAATCGGTGGAACATCTTGGGTCACATATTTGATATTGGCAATTATTATTGCAATAAGCGCTCAAATCGGAGATTTATTTGAGTCGGCTTTGAAACGTAGTGCCGGAGTCAAAGATTCCGGGACTCTAATTCCAGGACACGGAGGGATCTTGGATCGGTTTGACAGCCTTATTTTTGCTATTCCATTGGTATACTATGGAGTAACTATGATTGTGAGGTGAAACAGTTGATTGATCAAAGACATCCTTTGTGGGCTAGTATTAACAGATTAGCGATGGTGACAAGTGTTTTAGTGTTTCTTAAGGTTTTTACATATTTTTTTCAAGACTTTTTACCCGTCTTTGGCGAAATCATCAGCAAAATGTTAAGTGCGTTTCTGCCGTTTTTTATTGCACTTATTCTTTCCTTTTTACTAGAACCGATCGTTGTGCGGCTAATGCAGACCATTCGGGTCCGTCGCCCTTACGCGGCTGTATTAACCCTTCTGTTAGCGATTGCCCTTATAGGCCTATTTGTTTTTTCAATTGTAGCTCGACTTTACACTGAATTGTCCGAGCTAGCAATATCTTTACCTAATTATGGATATCTTGTGGATCTTGTGACGAGACAGGTAGATTCAGTTGAACGGTTTGTAAAAGTGAATCCTCAAATACAAAATACCCTATTTGCCTCCACGGAAAGCGTGGCGCGAATGCTTCAGAATTGGGCAAGGTCTGGCAGCTTGTTATTACTTGGGTTTCTTACGGCGTTGCCTCGGGTATTCATTGTGCTTGTAGTATCTACTGTTGCGACCTTGCTAATGAGTTCTAGTTATCCAAATGTAAAAAGGTTCATTTCAAATCTATTTCCACGTCGTTGGCACGTCAGTGCTCAGGCTATTAGCGAGGATTTAGGTGCGGCGGTCGTAGGTTATTTGCGGGCACAGGCTATTTTAGTTTCCGTTACAGCCTTTTCAACCATCTTCGGTCTGCTGCTGATTGGAAATCCATATGCAGTTACACTAGGTGTACTTGCCGGATTTCTGGATTTGGTGCCTATTGTGGGGACTGGTATTTTATTTTTGCCGTGGATTGTCGGGTTACTGATTTTAGGATCCTTTGGTGAAGGCTTAAAACTGTTCGTGATGTGGATCATTACAGTAGTGGTACGTCAGTTTCTCGAGCCGAAAATTATGGCTAAAGGAATTGGATTGCACCCTCTTCCAACCCTTGTTTCAATGTATGTTGGTCTTCATTTTTTGGGAGGGGTTGGTCTTATTGTGGGACCCGGTTTAGTAATTTGTTATGAAGCCTTGCGAAAAGTAGGTATTTTCGGACATAAAGATTAATAATATATTAAACTGATTAGCTTAACGAAAATTTGCTAAGAATAATCTTATAAACGGGAAGAGATGATTTGCGTGACAACGCTGACTGTGTTAGGTTCAACAGGTTCAATTGGGCGACAAACTTTAGATGTGGTTCATCAAATCGGAGGGGACCTTAAAATATATGCCCTAGTCGCAGCTAAAAGTGTTGAACTCATGGAAAAGCAGGCTCGACTTTTTCGACCTGCGGTTGTTGTGATGATGGAAGAAGGTTCCGCGCTTGAACTCCGTGATCGGTTGAGAGACTTGCCCATTAAAGTCGATCAAGGTATGTCCGGCATCATTAATTCTGTTATTGCTCCTCAAGTGGATACAGTGGTCACCGCAATTTCAGGACGAATTGGCCTAGAGCCAACACTTGCAGCTATTCAAGCTGGTAAAGCGATTGCTCTAGCCAATAAAGAAACTCTAGTCGCAGGTGGAGACCTAGTCATGTCAATGGCAAAGAGGATGAATTGCCCAATTTTGCCGGTAGATAGTGAACATTCTGCGATTTTTCAGTGCTTAGAGGAAAATCCAGATACTGTTGAAAAGATTATACTTACGGCTTCCGGAGGACCATTTTTTGGCTGGACAAAAGAAGAATTATCATCGGTCACCGTGGAAAAGGCATTGTGCCATCCAAACTGGGATATGGGTGCCAAAATAACGATTGATTCTGCAACGATGATGAATAAAGGACTAGAAGTAATCGAAGCTCATTATTTGTTTAACATGGATTATGATGCAATTGAAGTTCTTATTCATCCCCAAAGCATCGTTCACTCTATGGTTGAATATCGAGATGGTTCTGTACTCGCCCAGCTAGGAAGGGCGGATATGAGGCTGCCGATTCAGTATGCTTTAAGTTATCCAACCCGCTGGGCGAACTCTTTCGAACGACTTGATCTGCGGGGGAAATCTTTAAGCTTCCATGAACCTGATAAGAATTCTTTTCCTGCGCTGAGTATGGCCTATACCGTTGGACGACGTGGAGGTACCTTACCAGCCGTGATGAACGCAGCCAATGAAATTGCAGTTTCGGCATTCCTAAACAAAAAGGTTACTTATCTGGGAATCCATGATATAGTCGAGAAAATTTGTTCAGAACATCAAGTGTTAAACAATATGGATTTAGACAGCATACTCGATGCGGACGCTTGGGCACGTCGGCGAGCAGAAGAACTTATTTAGTTCGATATGTTTCGAAGCACGTATATGGAGCGTGAAAAGGGGGGGGTAAAGTGTTAACAACACTCGCCATTATTTTTGTCTTTGGAAGCATGGTCATGATTCATGAACTCGGACACTTTATGGTTGCGAAATGGATTGGGGTCAAGGTAATCGAGTTCAGCTTTGGTTTTGGGCCGAAAATCGTGGGTTATCAAGGCAAGGAGACACTTTACGCCCTACGTATCATCCCATTAGGCGGATTCGTGAAACTTCATGGTATGGATGCGGAAGTCAATGAAAATGGTCAGGCCGTAATTGCGCCCCACAACGATGTTAAAAGTTTCATGAATAAACCGGTTTGGCAACGCATGGCTGTAATTGCGGCTGGACCAATTATGAACTTTGTTTTAGCGTTAATCTTGTTTGTTGGTGTTTTTGCCTACCTTGGGATTCCTACTCCCGGAACAAGTAATCAAATTGGTTCCTTAGTCAAGGGAAAACCTGCGGCCCTAGCAGGAATTCAACCTGGAGATAAAATCCTTGCAGTGAACCAGGAACTTACATCGGATTGGAATCGTTTAACCGAGGTTATCCACGCAAAACC
>JAUZPJ010000190.1 GCA_030706025.1 Bacillota bacterium
ATTTTGTAACGAAATTATAGACTTTACATCAATATTGCCTTTAAAAAGTTAACTCTAACGCCTCTAACCCTTCTAAAAGTCTATAAGCTATCTAGTGGATTCAAAATAATTCGACATAATAAGCCGATTTCCTTTCCGGATCAATCAGGATCCATAACTTATTATTGAAACGATCAACACAGAAGAGAGCAATTGCTCTCTTCTGTGTTGATCGTAAGCGTGGTTTCTAATAGTTTCGCATTAAAGGTCTATTAATCCGAGCTTTTGGTTTACCAAGTATTTCAGCCCAAATGACAGCTTCTGCAAGATTTTTTCCTTCGAGATCAGGGTAAGATGGAGGTTCGTCTAACTGAGGAGTTTTAATTTCCGACGGAAGAGTTGGTATTAATGTTCCCTCTAATCCGGCAATTCCCTCAACCCCGTTTGTGCCTTCGACTCCGTCTGTTCCTTCAATTCCTGCTGTACCTTCAGTCTCAGTTGTATTATCGATCCAGGGAAACTCTTCCATCGGGAAGTCGTTTCTACCTTCGACAACATTGGAGGAGAGAATTGGTGTTTTATAAGAAAGCCATTTCTTTCGTATAGAAGTTTCTAGATTGTTAACCCAGGGTGAAGAAGGGGCGTATGGGCTTCTTGGGCGGTGATTTGATCTTGTGGTCCCTTTATTTAATTTCGAGACTACAGCAAAGATCATGATGATGATAGGAAGGAATGATAATATATCCATACTAATTCCCCTTACTTTTTGGGGGTTGTGAGGTCCCCAGAATCTGCCTTGCCCGTGCGGGCAATATTTTCTCTCATGGTTGTGTCGGCCATAATGTTTTGCATGTTGTAATAGTCCATCACGCCCATTTTTCCTTCTCGTAATGCAGAGGCTAAGGCTCGGGGTACTTCAGCTTCTGCCTCAACCACTTTTGCTCTCATCTCTTGAACAGATGCTTTCATTTCTTGTTCTCTGGCAACTGCCATCGCTCGTCGTTCCTCTGCTTTAGCCTGGGCAATTCGTTTATCGGCTTCCGCTTGGTCGGTTTGTAATTGGGCTCCAATATTTTTACCAACGTCTACGTCCGCGATGTCGATGGAGAGAATTTCAAACGCTGTACCAGAATCAAGGCCTTTGGCTAATACAGTTCGAGATACCAAATCAGGATTTTCTAACACGGCTTTATGTGAGTCTGAAGAACCAATACTGGTGACAATTCCTTCTCCGACCCGGGCAATAACCGTCTCCTCACCTGCTCCTCCGACAAGTCGATCAATATTTGCACGTACAGTTACACGAGCTTTAACCCGTAGTTCAATTCCGTTTTGAGCAACTGCAGACACGATGGGTGTTTCAATGACTTTTGGGTTAACGGACATTTGTACAGCTTGTAATACGTCTCGTCCTGCTAGATCGATTGCTGCTGCTCTTTCAAAGAGAAGAGGAATAGCAGCACGTTCAGCGGCAATTAAAGCGTTAACGACTCGATCAACATTCCCGCCGGCAAGGTAATGTGCTTCTAATTGAGCGGTTGTAATATCTAGACCAGCTTTATGAGCTTTAATAAGCGGGTTTACAATTTTAGAGGGTGTAACGCGACGTAGTCTCATTCCGATGAGAGAAAATATCCCAACTTTGACTCCTGCAGCTAATGCAGAAATCCAAAGACCTACGGGAATGAACGTTGATAGGATGCCCACAACTATAATCACAAGGATAAATAGAATTAAAGATAATAATGAAGCTGCTGTAAACATTCTTTAAATCTCCCTTTCTTCATATCCAGTTTAATCTTTAATTTGACGGACAATCACTCGTGTACCTTCTACAGCGATGACAATAATTATTGCCCCATTATCAATAAACCCCCCTTCGGTTACAACATCAAGTCGTTCGCCACCGAAATCAGCCGTTCCTGCTGGGCGTAATTGACTGAGGGCAATTCCTTGTTTGCCCAAGAAATTCTCGTAACTTGGTTTCGGCGCTACATAGCCCTCTTTCTTGGTTTGGCGGGTTTTCAAGGTAAATCTTTCCCAAAAACGACGGGTTTGGGAAAAACGGAAACTTAAAGCGATCAATACTATTAGTGTAAAAACTAACAAAATTACGTAAAGTACACCTTGCAGCAAAGAATCAACCGTCAGCATAATTCCTGCAATTAGGGCAATTATGCCAAATAAACCGAGAATTCCTCCAGGAACAAAAATCTCTAGAAATAAGAGAACAATCCCGAGCACAAATAGAGTTACAACAAATCCAGCCTCCAAAGTTTCCCCCTCCTTGCTAGAAACTCCTAAGAATTCAGTTTATGATCATGTTCAGGTTCTTGTGGTAATATCTTCAACCAGTGCTCAGCGATTTGTTTATATAGATTTCCTCTCGCTAACAAATTAAGAATAACTAAGGTCACTGCAACCTTTTCCTTGTCTTCCTCATCCATTTCCTCCTCTGTTAAAGAATCATTCACTTCATTTGCTAATTGTTCTACCGATTTTTGCCAGTCGAGCTGGGTTCGATCGAAGATTTCGCAATAATATTTATAGAGTTTCGTCGGATTGATTCGGTCATCCGAATTGTCTGCAAGCGTTTTGTTAACAAATCCGAGCAAACGGGAGGCTTCTTCCAAGGACAAGATGTTGCGCAAATCGTTAATGAGTAAGATATTGGCGACTTGTTCCCGGTTGTACTTCCTTTTCTGGGGACTAGGAAGATACTTGCGTCGAACCCAGTTTTGAATATGTGTATTATTGATGTCATTTTCACTTACCCTCTGAGCGACCTCAACGACTTGGGAAAGCATCATGGAGTCGAGTTCAAGATAGGGTAAAGCCTTCGCTTTTGGTTCGAGTGTATTGACAATCTCCATGATGTCGGTTAGATAAGATGCTTTCATTGCATCACCTCCTTTGTGACCAAACTTCTTTAGGGGTTAGGGTGTTATGATAAGTATGCGTTCCTCGTAACGCCATTATATGATCATAACGATCACTTGTAAATATCTCTTTGATCAGTTCGTTAAATAAAAATGACGATTTACTTAATTCATATATCCATGAATTAAATATGACATTAACATTAAATACATCATCCTTACGTTGTGCTAAAAGTTAGGTAAACTCATTGAAGAAATTTCGTTAAGAAGGTTGGAAAGTTATGAGACATGCCTGCATATGTATGAGTTAGCTCTTGTTGAGGAGGATTTTGAAAATGGATTTAACTTACACTTTGCCTGCCGTTATTGGCCTGGGGGCGCTTCACTCTTTAGAACCGGGACACGGGAAAGGGGTTATCACAGCATACTTAATATCATCGGGCGCTAAGATCACAGATGCGGTCATGATCGGTCTAATTTCGGCAGTGGCACACACACTTTCGATTGTTCTGTTAGCAGTATCAGCTTCGTCCACCATCAAAGTGCTTCTTCCAGAAAACCTTACTTATTGGTTTCAGCTCATTTCGGGAATTATTGTAATATATATAGGATTGAACATGATTACTCAAAGGATTTTTAACCATTTTGAGGCAAAAAAGCAATCTCATCATTCCCAAGATGGCCATTGTTGCAATAGTCATTGCAGCCATCACCATTTCGAGCTGTCTTCTACCTCTTCCTCCCGATCAAATCTATTCTTAACCGGTTTTTTCACTGGGATTGTACCATGTCCTAGTGCCTTAGCGATCCTTCTCGCGGCTGTGGCTGCTAATAAGATTCCATTAGGCTTAGGATTGGTGGGTGCTTTTTCAATCGGGAGTGCTATAATGATGGTAGCAATTGCTATATTAGTTGTACGGGCAAGTCATACGATACAGAAACTTGAGAGATGGCAAGTTGTAAATCGTTTAGCCCTTGTCTCGTCTTTTCTAATTATTTTTCTTGGCGGAGCCGTAATTCTTCAATCGGTAGGTCGCATTATGGTATCCCAAGCGTTTTAAGTGTCGCCGTTTTGTTAACGTCCCCAAATCATTAATAAAGCCAAAAAGCAATTAAGAGAGACGATTGATGAAAATCAGTCGTTTTTTAATTCTATAAAAATCTTAAAGATCTATTTACATTGACGTTACGTCAAGGTGTATATTTGTTGTAACAGGAGGTGAGCTCATGGAATATACGGTTCAAAAATTAAGTCAACTGGCGGGAATTAGTACTAGGACTCTGAGATATTATGACGAGATAGGAATTCTTAAGCCGGCTAGAATTAACTCGTCGGGGTATCGCATTTATGGCCAAACTGAGATTAATCAGTTACAACAAATTCTATTTTATCGAGAACTGGGTGTGAGTTTGGAAACCATAAAAGATCTCGTAACCTCACCATCTTTTGACGGAGCAAAGGCATTGAGAGAACATCGCCAGAAGCTTCTTGAAAAAAGAGAACAATTAGATGTCCTAATTGCCAATGTGGATAAAACAATTGCGTTATCTGAAGGGAGAATTACAATGACTGATAAGGAAAAGTTTAAGGGCTTTAAACAAAAGTTAGTTAGTAATAATGAGGCCCAATACGGCAAGGAGATTCGTGAGAATTATGGCGATGAGACCGTTGATAGGTCCAATCAAAAAGTATTAGGTATGTCACAAGAGCAATACGAGGAGGTAACAAGGCTTGAAGCGGAAGTTCTACAGACCCTTCAAGATGCTTTTAAAACAGATGACCCCACCAGCGAATTGGCTCAAAAAGCAGCAGATTTGCATCGTCAGTGGTTATGTTATTACTGGGACAGTTATACCAAAGAAGCACATGCAGGAGTCGCACAAATGTATGTAGATGATGAAAGGTTTACAGCATATTATGATGCAAAACAACCTGGGATAGCAGCATTCTTAAGAGATGCAGTCCTAGTCTATACTGGAATTAAAGAATAGGTTATTTAAATTTACTGTTGTTGTATCGAACGGCCGACTTAACCAGTCGGTCCTTTTTTACGAAAAACCATGTTCTTCTAACGATGGAAGTATCAAGGCCAAAATAGGATTGAATAATTAATTGGCCTTAGGAAACCATAGACATTAATTAAATAATAATTAATTATGGAGTGTGATTATATGGAAGATATGGAGAAGGTTAAATACTGGAAACGAATAGTTTACTACATCTTAGGAGTTATTGAAGTTTTATTGGCCTTTCGCCTAGTCTTTAAATTATTGGGAGCCAATCCAGCAAGTGCATTTGTATCGTTTATTTATACCCTTTCCAATATATTTCTAGCACCCTTTACAGGGATTTTTAGAACAGCAACTACACGGGGAGTAGAAACTCAAGCAGTTTTAGAACCGGCTATTATTGTTGCGATCATTGTCTATGCTGTAATCGCTTGGGGTATTGCAAAACTTATTGAGTTCGCACCGACGACTTAGGTGGGATCGAAAGGGTACTATCTGAACTTAACGTAAAAGCCACCTTCGGAGTGGGTAACTTAGAGAAATTAAAAAAGTATTGACAACACACGACGAAAAATGGTATTATAACTGAGCGCCACAAAGACGCACATTGATTGAACGAGTAAGGGGTAAGACTTCCTAGCTAGTTAATCAAGACAAAGCAAATTAGTCATTTAAAATCCTGATCTTTGAAAACTAAACAACAAGGACAGCCAATGAGGAAACTCGCAAGAGTTTCAAAAATGAATCATGAG
>JAUZPJ010000191.1 GCA_030706025.1 Bacillota bacterium
CGGGCAGCTTACCAGGTCCAAAAATCACCAAGGCAATAATCAAAAGAATCCCTGCTGTCATCGGTGTTAAAAAACCAAACGTTGTGAGCACAAATGTCCACCTCCATATGCTATCTAATATCTATTGTACACTAAACACGCTCATAAAGTAAATCAAACACAAACTTATCCTACAATATTAAGCGTTAACAAGCAATATATTTCTTTCTGGAAATTTTTCGCTAAAAACCAGAAAAAGACCCCCTTTAAGCGAGTCTTTAGCAGCGACTAAAAATAATACGACTTATACTAACTGCTCAGTCTTCTTCTTTTTCTGCAAAGAGCTCTTCATAACTGAGATATAATGCCCAAACTACCTCCCATAATTCGCCCTCAGCTTTAGTCACCTTAAGCCCTAATTCTTGGGCTTCAATTCGATTAATCGGATAGCCATGAGAAAAAAATCCCTCTGTCAAAACTTGCGTCACGATCTTAACTCGTTCGGGGTGATCTTTTAACATGTAGCGTGACAATAATAACTCAGCATATTGCCGAGTTGCCTTGATCGTCTTTTCACAGTCCCCGATAAGCCACGGATCAAGTTTGTTGAGCAGCGGATTTAACATTAACGCTGTAACTTCCGGGTCTGAACTTTGCATCATAGAGCGTTCCAGGTAATCTAAACAATGCACAAATGCCTGAACGGGAACGAGAATGTCTCTATAAACCGGATGTTTTGTAAGTGGATCAATGGGTCCAAGTTCGGAAAGAGGCCCCATAACAACTTCATCAGCTCCAAGTACAAGCATAGAAGCCGCAGATTTAGCAGCAAAAGGAACAATAACGGCGAACTCGTCGCAAAACTCCCGAATTAATCTTACAACCTTATAAGGTGTATCTAACGTTCCGCCATAACTATGGAGAAGGAGATCAATTTTACGCGTGTGGCCTATTTCCTTAAGCTGTTTGTAAAGGGGGACTAAAATAGTATCATCAAGCGGTACAAAGGAAAAATAAACTAGAACCTTAGAATCCCTCAACTGTTCTAAACGCTTTATATAGCAACAACGGTCCTCTGTTTTCAAAACAGCTCCCCCCAAATCCTTCCTTATACCCCATATTATTCCATACCCATTAATATGGTGAGTTAGGGGGAGCTATTTCGTTAATAAAAGAAAGCGGTATTATAATAAATTTCAAGGTTTCTGAGGTATGCTTACTTTGACACCCGATTGATCATGGCAACGCTGACAATAATCTTCTCCGCCAAGTCCCTTTTTTTCGTGACATGTATAGCATTGTTTCCAGGGTTGTTGATTATTTTGAACGGCATAACCATGTCCCTGAGGTCCATGAATCCAAACATCTTTAGAAACAGATGTATGAGGGTTTGACGGGTCGCGATTCTGGGAAATAACGATTACAGCTACCAAAGCAGCCAATAAACCTAACGAGATAAGAGCTCTCAAAACACGCTTGGACCCCATAGGGAAATACACACCCCTTTAAAGAGTTTTCAAAACGATTCGTGCCTGTTCCAGCGTGTGATCGATGTCAGCTTCAGTATGTGCGGTCGATAAAAAGACTGCCTCAAATTGACTAGGGGCTAAGTAAATACCCTTTTCCAACATCGCGCGGAAATACTTGGCAAATAGCTGTACATTCGAGGTACAAGCACTGGTATAATCCTTGACAGGAGTATCGGTGAAGAAGACAGAAAACATTGCCCCTACGGCATTAACCCAAACAGGTAATCCTGCTTCCTGGGCAAGTTGCTTTAATCCTTCGGCGAGTCGAGTTGTGTTATGTTGCAAGGTCTCATATATTCCCGGCAGGTTTAACAAGTTCAATGTTGCTAATCCGGCATTCATTGCTAAAGGGTTACCTGAAAGTGTACCTGCTTGATAAATAGGTCCACTAGGGGAAATCTGTTCCATGTACTGACGCTTTCCACCGTATGCACCAACTGGAAGTCCACCGCCGATTACTTTACCCAGGCAGGTTAGGTCCGGGTCGATTCCGTAATAACCCTGTGCCCCTCCATGACTGACTCTAAAACCAGTCATCACTTCGTCAAAGATCAGTAAGGCCCCGAACTCTTCCGTCAAGCTGCGAACTCCCTGTAAGAATCCTTCTTCCGGTAAAACAACACCCATATTTCCTGCGACAGGTTCTAGAATTACACCAGCGATCTCTTCTCCCTCTCGCCGGAATAATTCTCTTAGCCCTTCTAGGTCATTAAAACGGGCAGAAATTGTGGTGGCTGCAGTTTGATTTGGAACCCCCGGGGACGTTGGAACCCCAAAAGTAAGTGCTCCGCTCCCCGCCTTAATTAAGAGTTGGTCTGAGTGACCATGATAACATCCTTCAAACTTGACAATTTTTGTCCTACCGGTTACTCCCCTCGCTAAACGCAAAGCACTCATCGTCGCCTCTGTCCCGGAATTGACCATGCGAATCATTTCCATAGAAGGATAGACCTTTAGGACTTCCTCTGCCAAAACCGTTTCGACCTCTGTTGGAGCGCCGTAACTTGTTCCTCTCTCGGCAACCTGTTTAATCGCCTCAACGACGTCCGGATGAGCATGCCCGACAATCAAAGGGCCCCAAGATCCGACAAAGTCAAGATAACGATTGCCATCGATATCCCAAATATGGGCACCTTCCCCCCGTTCAATGAACACAGGGTCCCGCCCAACTGATTTAAAGGCCCTTACCGGCGAATTTACACCACCTGGAATAACCATTTGAGCCTTAGCAAAGGCATGGCGACTTTTATCATCTACGAACGACAAACGAATGCCCCCTCTCTAATAGGTCTCTTCCTCAAGAAAATATTGCATACTGCTCTTTTTTAATTCAGCAGTACTAAAAAGCATTGAGTACGCACTTACCCCGGTTGCTTGGGAAATTCTCATCATAACGTCCCTACAATCCTCTTCAGTACGTCCGTGAACCATAGTAAAGAGGTTGTACGGCCAATCAGGCAAGGTTGGTCTTTGATAACAGTGGCTAACTTCCTTAAAGCGTGCCATGATTTTCCCCACCTCAGCCGCCTCTTCAGGATTAACCTGCCAAACGCCCATGGCATTAGCTACAAAACCCGCTTTTTGATGACGAAGAACTGCACCAAAACGGCGAATAACCTTTTCCTCCAATAAATGACTTGTAGATCCGATAACATCCTCAACCTGCCACTGAAGAGTTTCAGCCAAGACGGTAAATGGAGTAGGGGAATCCGGGAGATTCCCCTGAAGTACTTGGATAAGCGCCATCTCTCTGCTGCTCAAGGGATAAGAAGCGACAGGTTCATTTTTTGCACTACTCAAATTAGCATCACCCAATAAATCGAGCTCCTCACCACTCATTTCTTCGTCGATGTCTTCACTCGATACATCGAAATTAACTTTAATTTTAAAAAGTCGTGTAGCAGGTAAGCTGAAAATATCCATGACCCCAGACTCTTCACGGATATCATTAAGAATGCGTTCGGCCTCACCCTGCGAGCGGGCAATAAGCGTAAACCAGCTATTATATACGTGGTTACGGATATAATTATGGGTCACTCCAGGAATCCCCTCTAGCAATTTAGCCAAGATGGGGATTTTTGCTTCTGGAACTTTGCCCGCACACAAAGTACTATAGTACCCTAAACGTCGGGAATCGAAAACGCCACCCAGACGACGAATAATCCCTTCCTTCCGAAGTCGTTGAATTCGTTGATAAGCATCTTCTTCCGTCGTTCCGACTGCTTCGCCTAAGATCTGATAGGGATGAACGGCGATTGGGAAATGGTTTTGTATGGCATTAAGCAGACCCCGATCCGTTGCATCCATGCTAAAACCCCTTCCTTCCATGGTATAGGCACCACGGCTCCTCAGCCATGTAATACGTATTACAGGCATTTGTGGTATTCCAGGAAACAATCATAGTTGTCCTCCCTGTTTAAGCCAGCGAGCCACATCTAAGGCATGATACGTGATTAATAAATCCGCACCCGCTCGCTTCATACTTACTAAGGCCTCCGTCACAATCCTTTTTTCATCGATCCAACCATTCGCTGCGGCCGCTTTGACCATTGCATACTCGCCGCTGACGTTATAAGCGGCAACAGGAAGTCCAAACCGTTCTTTGGTGCGATAGATAATATCTCCGTAAGAAAGGGCTGGTTTCACGATAATAAGGTCGGCACCCTCCTCAATGTCCAAAGCCGTTTCCCTCATCGCTTCATTACCATTCGGTGGGTCCATCTGATAAGTCCTGCGATCTCCAAATTGAGGTGTAGATCCCGCTGCTTCTCGAAAAGGGCCATAGAATCCTGAAGCAAACTTAGCCGAATATGCCATTATCGGGATATGATTAAATCCTTCCTTGTCCAACACTTCTCTGATCGCCGCCACACGCCCATCCATCATATCTGAGGGAGCCACCATATCAGCACCAGCACGTGCCTGGGACAGAGCAGTTTGAGCAAGCAGATCAAGGGTCGGGTCGTTCAGAATTTTCCCGTTATCGATTAATCCACAGTGCCCGTGATCGGTATATTCGCAGAGACAGACATCTGTAATAACATAGAGTTCTGGAAAATGTTTTTTGGCTAAACGTACAGCTTCCTGAACTATCCCGTGCTCATGGTAAGCACCTGTACCAACGCTATCTTTACTCTCCGGAATTCCAAATAACAGAACCGAAGGGATTCCTAGATCCACAACTTCTCGGAGAGCTATGATAAATTCATCCAGTGAAACGTTATAAACGCCTGGCATGGAGGAAATCTCCACCTTTTTTTTCTCTCCTGGCATAACAAACATAGGATAGATCAAATCCTCAACTCGAATATGGTTTTCTCGCACCATGCTTCGGATGGTTTCATTGGCTCGCAAACGGCGCAACCGCCTCTTAAGTTCCATTATCTGAACCTCCCTAGAAATCTACTTCCGTTCCTTCCTCGTTGTTACCCAATCTAATGAATGAAAACAAATTGCAAAGAGAACCATCAAGCGGGAGGAGCGGATTTCTGTTCATCTCATTCTTTAACACCGATCTCTTCATCCGTCAAATAGCAAGCCGGATCCGACTCCCAAAAATCGCCCGTCACCGCTTCAGCACGTGTCCGGAAATTACCGTTACACATTTCTAAGAATTGACAAGCAGCGCACCTACCTTTTAGCAAGGCCTTTCGGTCCTTAAGTCCAGCCATGATGGGATGGGACATATCTGTCCAAATATCCCCTATTTTACGTTCACGAATATTTCCAAACGTGATGTGCTGGGTGAACTGGTCAGGATGCACGTTTCCCAACGGATCAACTTCTCCAAAGGCAATACCTGAACGGTTTCCCCCATTTAGTCCAATAAGGCCCTTGATTCTTTCTGCCCTAGCAGGATCTTCCTTTAAGGCTTGGAGGTACATATAAACGCCATCGCAATGATTGTCTACCGTTAGGATTTCCTTTTTCAGGCCACGTTCTTCGAAATCTCGAGTCCGTCGAATAATGGTATCCATTGCTTGACGAGATTCTTGCGGTGTCACGTCTTCAGCTATCATTTGATTTCCGCGGCCCGAATAGACCAGGTGGTAAAAACAAACGCGATCAATA